>JAAYLM010000417.1 GCA_012521915.1 Oscillospiraceae bacterium
GCTCAACCTGCAGAAGGCCGTTTTCTTCACGGTAACCGGACGCCTTGGTTGCGGTGTAGGTTTTAATGCCTCTTTTTTTAAAAGACTTGCTTAAGATGGACACCACTTCATCGTCTTCCAACGGAAGGATCCGATCCAGCATTTCGACCAGATGGACCTCCACACCAAAGGCATTCATGATATGGGCAAATTCGACACCAATAGCTCCGGATCCGAGAATCAGTAGGCTTTTCGGCAATTCACGCAACATCAGCGCTCCGGTTGAAGATAGAATGGTCTCTTCATCAAAAGGGAATGCAGGCAGCTCACGGGGTCGTGAACCTGTAGCCAGAAGTATATTATTGCTATGAATGACCTGGCCATCCGCCAGGGTGACTTCACCTGTCCGGACACGAACGACTTCCCCTTGTACAAGCTCCACTTCATTCTTTTTCAGTAAATACTGGACGCCACGGGAAAGGCGGTCAGCAGCTTTGCGTGATTTTGCGTAGACTTTCTGGTAATCGAACCCCTTCAGATCAACAGAAACGCCCAGATCACGCAATGCTGCTGCTGACTGGAAAATGCCGGCTTGATGGAGCAAGGCCTTCGAGGGAATACACCCAATATTAAGGCAGACACCACCTGGCTTGTCTTTTTCAATAACGATGGCTTTGCGGCCCAGCTGAGCGGCACGGATCGCGGCGACATAGCCTCCTGGTCCTGCTCCTACAACACAGACATCGTAGACTTGTTGATTGTTCATGTTTTATCACCTCTGTTTTTTATATGACCGCAAGCCTAAAAGAGCAGTCTGACCGGATCCTGCATGATGTCACGCAAGTCAGCCAGGAACCTGGCTCCGACGGCACCATCGATAACACGATGGTCGCACGACAGTGTCATTTTCATGAGCTGGCGGATTTTCAAAGAATCATCTGGCTGGACCACCGGTGTTTTTTTAATTTCCCCAACCGCCAGAATTGCTGAACATGGCGGGTTGATGATCGCCGTGAAGGATTCAATGCCAAATGATCCCAGGCTGCTGATCGTAAACGTCGCACCCGTATATTCCTCCGGCGTCAGCGTCTGTTTACGCGCTTTCTGGATTAAAACCTGTAATTCTTCATCGATCTGGCGGATGCCTTTTGCAGTACAATCACGGACGACAGGTGTGATCAAACCGTCTTCCTGGGCGACTGCGAGACCGATATCGACCCGGCCATACTCAATAATTGAATCACCCTGCCAGGAAGCGTTCACACGCGAATGGCGCCTGAGGGCTTCCGCGACATATTTGATCAGAAATGCGTTGACGGAAACCTTATTCTCCGCGGAGGCATTCAGACGGCTTCTGGCAGCCATCAGCTCGTCCATTTCAACCAGGATATTCAGGTAGTAGTGCGGTGCTGAATACTTGGAATCAGACAGGCGACTGGCGATCACTCGCCGCTTGTTGCTTAGTGGAACAATGATATCTTCGTTGGACTGAGTGACTGTCTGGCGGACAGACAATGCTGCATCCTTGCCTTTTCCAGCGACTGCCTTCTCCACATCAGCTTTGATGATTCGGCCGGCTGGTCCGCTGCCTTTGACTTGTCCCAGATCGAGATCATGCATGTCCGCCAGTTTTCGGGCTAGCGGAGAAGAGCGGATAAATCCCTCCTCAGCCGGTTCTGTCGACTGCGTCTTGTGCTCGGCCACCTCCTTTGCTGCGGTTTGTGGCGTTGTCGGTACGGACTCGTCATCCCTTTGGGCCTGACCTTCCTGGGTTTGAGCGGCGACCTCATCCAGCAGCGCTGTGATGTCTTCGCCTTCTTTGCCTACAATAGCAATGACGTCACAGACCGAAGCACTGGAACCAGCATCCATAATGATCTTGAGCAAAACACCGTCAGATGGGGACTCATAATCCATTGTCGCTTTGTCTGTTTCAACCTCGCAAAGGACATCTCCGGAAGAGACAGCATCACCTTCACTGATGTTCCAGCGGGCGATGACACCTGTTTCCATTGTGGGGGACAAGGCCAGCATCAGAATTTTTTCAGCCATGATTCATCCTCCTGCACTGCTGCTTTTTAGCATTCCTTGGTTTTCAACACACCAATCGGCTCTTCATTGCTTACTTTGCCAGATAGAGCACTTGTTTGGCTGCCTTCACAATTTTGGACACAGAGGGTTGCGCGGCAAGTTCCAGTGTGTGGTTGTAAGGCATAGGCACATCTTCTGCAGCAACCAGCTCAACCGGCGCGTCCAGCATATCAAAACAATTTCTGGAAACCAGCCAGGCAACATGAGACCCAACACTGGCAAAAGGCCAGGCTTCGTCAATAACAACGCAGCGGTTGGTTTTTCGGACTGAAGTGTAGATCGTTTCTTCATCAAGCGGACGGATAGAGCGCAGATCAACAATCTCCGCTTCGATACCTTCTTTTTCCAGAAGATCAGCAGCCTCCTGTGCCAACCGTAGCGGCTTGGCAAAGGTGACCAGTGTGACATCTTTGCCAGATCGCTTGATATCTGCCTTGCCCAGAGGAATGAGGTATTCAGTTTCCGGAACATCATCTTTCCAGGCATACATCAGCTCTGCTTCGAGAAACAAGACCGGGTTGTCTTCACGTATGGACGATTTCAACAATCCCTTGGCATCATAGGGCGTCGCCGGAGCGACAACAAGCAAACCGGGAATATGCGCGAAGATAGATTGCAGCGCCTGTGAGTGTTGTGCGCTCAGGTATTCAGCAGGTCCGTTTGGTCCGCGGAAGACGATCGGCAGTTTAACCTGACCACCGGACATATAGCGCATTTTGGCGGCGTTGTTGACGACCTGATCATATGCCATCAGGGAAAAATTGTAGGTCATCCACTCTACGATTGGCCTTAGCCCGACCATGGCCGCCCCGATACCCACACCTGTGAAGCCTTCTTCCGTGATCGGTGTATCGACAACACGCTTCTCGCCGTATTTATCTAAAAGCCCCTGGCTGACTTTGTAGGCGCCATTATATTGGGCGACTTCTTCGCCCATAAGAAAGACGCGCTCGTCTCTGGCCATTTCTTCATCTATAGCTTGCCTTATGGCTTCACGAAAGGTAATGACGGGCATAATGCCACCTCCCCAAATCGGTGTTCGGTTGTCTGCCTGGCTGCGCCAGATCAGGCCAGTATATCTTCATATAGCGTTTCCAGTGCCGGCTCGGGGCTGTTTTCAGCAAAATCAGCTGCTTCATCTGCGGCTTTCCGGCATTTTTCATCAAGCGCATCATAGTCTTCATCTGTAAGCAGGTCAGCTGAGCGCATGGCTTGTTTGAGCACCAGAATAGGATCCTGCTGGCGGTATTCATCAAGTTCTTCGCGTGTTCGATATTTGCCGGGGTCACTCATTGAATGGCCTTTGTAACGGTATGTGCGAATCTCCAGCAGGGTAGGCTGGTGTTTCTCGCGGGCTTGGTGAACCACGTCCGTTGTGGCGTCAAATACGGACAAGACATCCATACCATTTACTTGCCTGCCGTCGATACCATAGGACTGTCCCAGGCTGGACAGGTCATGTACAGATGAAACACGGCGAAAGTCAGTGCCCATGCCGTACTGGTTGTTTTCGCAGATATAAATGATCGGCAGATTCCAGATTTTCGCGAGGTTCAGGCTCTCGTGGAATGCGCCCTGATGAATCGCACCGTCGCCAAAGTAGCAGAGGACGACACCGTCTTCCTCGCTGTAGCGGATTTTGAAAGCGACACCGGTGGCAACCGGGATATGGCCACCTACAATGCCATTTCCCCCGTACATGTGGTTTGCCACATCAAACAAGTGCATGGAACCGCCCTTCCCTCGGGAACAACCATCGATTTTTCCATAAAGCTCTGCCATGGCGGCATTCGGCTTCATGCCACAGGCGAGGGCATGGCCATGGTCACGATAGGCGGTCAGTATATAGTCTTTTTTCAGGTCAAGCGCAGCGATTGAACCAACGGCCACTGCTTCCTGACCGATATAAAGATGGCAAAAACCGCCGATTTTCTGCAACCCGTACATCTGGGCTGATTTTTCTTCAAAACGACGGATCAGCAGCATGTCTTCAAGCAGCTTGATCAGAAAAGGGCGATCATACTCTTTAATGTTCTCAATGGTTTTCATAGCGCGCCCTCCTGACCGAACGGGACAATTTCCTTTATGCCTTTGACCGGAGCGTGCCAGCAGGCTTCTTGAATGATGGTTTCCAGAATGACAAAATCTGTCTTGCCGCCACTGACTTTCCAGAAAACGGTCAATTTTTTCCCGATGGCTTCCATCACCTGTGCTTTCAACGAAGGGTTGTCAAGCACATTAATACCGCCACGCACATTGATCACCTGGTCCAGCGACCTGGTCTGCAGGAGCCATTCGACCTGTTTGTTGTTTTCCAGCTGCATGATTTTGGGAAAATCCGGTGATGTTACCGCGAATAGGGTTTCGGGCCATTCTGCCAGCAGGACGGGTGTCATCCAACGGGCATGCGGGCGTCCATCGGCATCTGCCGTCGCCAGGACGCCAGCCTTGGCATCATCCAGAACAGCCTCAATCTTTCTCATCATTTCCTGCCTGTTCATGTGCACTACCTCCTCGGGTTCGAAGCATCATTAAAATTAAGCTTCATTTCGATCTATTCTAGCAGTTGCTGCTTTTGTTTTCCCGTTGCGATGTTACCATTTGCCTTGCAGGCGTGACTTTATTTTACTATATCATTCTTAAGCTCAGTAGAGAACAAACCCCGGTAAGCGGCGAACCGATTCCGGGGCATAGTCAAGGACACTTAGCTAAAGGCTCTTTTATAAGGCTCGGGCACTGGGCAACCTTCATCCTGATCAGTACAGCGGTTATTCAGCGGCCAATAGGGATGGCGCAGCAGTTCACGACCCAATGCGACCAGGTCTGCCCGTCCGTTGCCCAAAATATCCTCGACCTGCTCCAGGCAGCTGATCAGGCCGACTGCGATGGTCGGGACCTGACATTTACTCCGGACTGTTTCCGCGAAACCCACCTGGTAGCCCGGGTATGTGCGGAAGGGAACCGTTAACAGGCCGCCGCTGCTCAGATGAATCAGGTCGACTTGATTTTTAATTTGATCGACCATACGTACAGTTTCCTGGATGTCCAGGCCACCAGGCAGATAATCAGTCGCCGACAGACGAATCAGCAAAACCTGTCCGGTTGGCCAGACCTGACGGACAGCTGTGATGATTTCCTGGAGGAAACGCAGCCTGTTCTCCAGTGGACCGCCATACTCGTCGGTTCTCTGATTGGAAAGGGGGGAGAGAAATTCATGAATCAGGTAGCCGTGTGCTGCATGTATTTCAAGCACATCGTAACCCGCCTCTGCTGCACGTCTGGCGGCATCGGAAAAAGCCAGAACGACTTCGGCGATTTCAGCTTGCGACAATTCATGGGGCAAGCGGCTTTCTTCGTCGCAGGCCAGGGAGCTGGGCGCAACAATCTGTTCTTCGGCCACCGTGCACTTGCGTCCGGCATGGGCCAGCTGTATGCCTGCTTTGGCTCCCCCCTCATGGATTTGGCTGACTATTGAGGCCAGGCCGGGGGTCTGCCGGTCTTCCCAAAGGCCCAGATCACGGCCAGATATGCGACCGTTGGCGGTGACAGCAGTGGCTTCCTGTATGATCAGGCCAGTGCCGCCAAAAGCGCGCGTTCCATAGTGTATCCGGTGAAAATCCTTCGCCTGTCCGGATATATCACTGCGGTACATGCACATCGGTGCCATGACCAGACGGTTTTTCAGGTGAAGATTTTTAATTTGATAGGATTCGTACGTATGAAGCATGATTCATCTCCTGACCAGTTTTAGTCAATATCTTCAAAGACTTGTTCGGGCGGAAAATCCAGTTGGGCGGGATATGCCAGCAGATGGCGAAACAGCTTCAAACCTGATGCAAAATAGAAACCGTCACAGATCCGCTCATCTGTCACAATGGTATAGTCGATATATTTTCGTTTATGGACTTGTCCCTGGGGATTCATCACATACTCATAGCGTTTTGCGCCGAAGGCGACAAAGACAGGGACATTGCCGAAATTGTAGAGGTGATGATAAATAGGCGGTATCCCCAGCGATCCCATGGATGTGATAAACATGGAACCATGAAAGGGGCTGACCTTGAGGAGTGCCCCTGGCAGCAAACCAAAATAATCAAGGGTGCGCAACAGCCAGACCGTGAATTTTTTAACAAGACCGGGAATGGTATGAATGAGGCGTGCCGTGTGATCGAAATCATTATCCTGATCAGCGAATGATTTTTGCAGAGCATCCTGAAACCGCTGATAGATTTCCTGGGCCGTATCTGTGGGTTCAAAGAGCACTTTAATGACGGTGTTGGTCTGGTCAGCTTTCAGCTCTTTTTTTACAGCCATATTTATTTCAATATTATGCCGCGAGAATACTTTCTGGCCGGCAATAAAGCGGTTGATGCGTGGCTTCTGGGAAAGCATACGCACATAGGCGGCCAGCAAGACATGAAGCACACCAAAATGGATCAAACCTTCATTGCGCTTCTTCTGTACATACCGGTCGACAGCCGAGGTTTCAAATTTATCTGAAAGGTAATTCTGCGCGTCGCTGCGCGTGACCATGATATAGGGAGAGACTGTATCATATGGCGCCAGCGAACGTAGTTTCCGACCATCTTTACGATCACCGCAGCGTCTTTTTCTTGTCATCAGTCGTAACCTCCCTGCACCAGCTTGTCACTGCTATTGTAGCATAGGGTTCGCTTGGCGGCGACCTGCCCCCAATATACTTGTCATCTATAACGAATATCCCTTTCAATTTTTTTATACATGCCTGTCATCTTGTTGTTGATTCATTTTGCGCCAGACAAGAAAGCCGACCAGGGCTAAAAAAGCTGTTGCTGCAAAAACAATAAACGCAGTGCCATACTGCCCTGATTGAAGGGCGTCTCCCGCGATGGTTGAGGTCAAAACGGACGGCAGACGCGCGACGGATGTAATGAAAAACCAGTCACGCAGCGTGATCGAGGTCAGTCCGGCCAGATAGGTCAGCAGGTCTTTGGGGGTGCCTGGTATCAGGAAGATAATAAAGGCAATCGAATTCAATTTGCGGGGATTTTGCAGAATGCGAATAGAATCGATTTTGCTTGCAGGGAAAAAGAGCTCAACCAGCGGGCGGCCGTATTTTTTTACAGCCAGAAAAACCAAAACGGCCCCCAGTGTAATGCCGGCAAGGCAAAGCAGTGTTCCTTCAATGGCGCCAAAGGCATAGCCGGCACCAATTTCCAGAGGTTCGCCGGGGATGATGGCGATGATGACCTGTATGGCCATAAGCAGGACATAAGCTATACGGCTGCCGATGGGATTGGTTGTTTTAAAGGAACGCACTTCATCAGGATTGGATGCGAATTCGATCAGGGGTCTTCCCCAGATGAAATAAATCAAAAGGCTGGACAGAATGAGCCCTGCCACGAGAACCAGTGCGGCGATACGCATGTTTCTTAATTTTTTATCTTTTGGTTCATTGTCTGCCTGACGCATACGAAACTCCTGTGATCCGGGTGTGTCTTTCAGGGGCATCATAACATATGAAACACAACTTTCCTACAGATTTATCGGCGCTTTCTCCAGCTGCGCAAGCTGTTTGACCGCGGAGCAAGCTCCTCAGCTTGTCAAACAGCAGCACCTGAAAAGGCTACCCGCTGCGCGGGGTGGGAAAGTTGTGATATGTAATTATTTCAGGAATTTTCCCAGGAATTTCTGGACATCATCAACGATGCTTCCGTCTTTGTCTGTGTCAAGAATTTTCGTCGCCTGACGGATGAGGCCACTGCTGCCGGTTTGCCCCAAAACCTGGTTCAGCAAGCCGGAAACACCCTTCGCGTCCAGCCCCTGTTCTATTTTCTGCTTACCAAGCACACCCATCACCAAAGGCGCCAGCTGTGTCAGCAGGCCGCCGACCTGGTCTTGCCCCAGACCCGTCTTTTTGGCCAGGTTCTTCTGCACACGCTCATTTTTGCTGGTGAACACATGCTCTAGAATCTTGCTGCCATCGCTGGTGTCTACATGTTTCAGGAAGTCCGAGATATCGTCAACCGGATCCTCTTTGTGTTGGTCCAGGGCTTTCGCCAGCGCGTCAGCACCATCCGTTGAGCTGGCGTTACGCTGCATGGCCTGCAATAAGGCTGGCATACCCAGGTTAACCAGCTTCTTAACCTTTGACGGACTGGCATCGGTTGATTGACCCAGTTGATTCAGCATGCTGTGATTGAGTTGACCTTTGAGCAGATCTGCAATATCCATTTTGTTGCCGCCTTCCATATTCATGACTAACCTGATGGGAATCTATCTTCATTGTAACGTGTGGTTTCCGATATTCAAGCAGAAAACCGGCCTGAGTTGTGGGGGATACTCAGGCCGGTTTCTCAAAGAGGTTGTCCACAGTCTCTGCATGACGCGGATGAACCGGGGATAGACCGGGATGTTTCGTTCTTTGAAATCAATTTGATAGCAGATCAGGCACCTGCAGTCGGAATGCCCGGAACAACGGGGGCATTGAACACGCGTGCACCCAGCTGATCGTCAATCATCAGCAGTGCATTGGTGTTGTCGCCGGCTAGTTCAAGCCGTGAGATGATTTCTTTGGCACTTGCTTCTTCTTCAACTTGTTCAGAGACATACCATTGCAGGAAAATATAAGCCGCGTGATCATTGGCTTTCATAGCCGTTGTTGCCAGATTGTTAATGGATTCCGTAACCAGCTTCTCATGCGATAGTACATGCCTGAAGACTTCCAGAGGTGATTGCCAGTTACCGCTGGGATCAGCGATCGCCTTGAAGGAAATGGGCTCATCACGATACTGCATATAGTGGAACAGATTCTGTGCGTGAGCCAGCTCTTCCTGGTACTGGACATAGGTCCAGGTAGCCGCACCATTCAGGCCCTTTTCATTGAGCCAGTCTGACATGGCCAGATAGAGGAATGCGGAGAAATATTCTTTGTTGATTTGTTCACTGAACGCCTGTGATAATTCTTTGTTCATGTTTCTGCCTTCTTTCATTGGTTGTTTTTAATGTTGTAACAAATAAGCCTGCTGCCGGTTGCTCTTTTCATGGCACACCTGCATACGCAGCATCACATGCAACGAACCATTGCCTTCATTATTCCAGATAAACACCAGTCATACCCGTATCAGATGTTACTTA
>JAAYLM010000418.1 GCA_012521915.1 Oscillospiraceae bacterium
CAGGTAATGAACAACTGAATATCAATCGATACCGAGCACCGGAGCCGATTCACTGAGCTACCACCGCCGGATGATTACTCAATTGAGAGGATCATCCGGCCTTTTTTATTCAGTAATCCCAATCCTTCTTGGTGCTTTTTACGGACTTAGAAGAAGCGAAGTAGTCGGTCTAAAATGGAGCGCAATTGACTTTGAAAATAACTCATTAGTAATCAAACACACTGTTACAGCCTTTAACCTTGATGGCAAACATATCATTCAAGCAAAAGATTCAACCAAGAATAAATCAAGCATGAGAAAATTACCTCTAGTGCCAGCTTTCAAAGAAAAGCTCTTAGCTATGAAGGAAAAACAGGAGTTTAACAGAAAGCTATGCGGAAGATCCTATAGCAAAGACTATCTGGACTACATTTGTGTCAATGAGCTAGGAGTTAGACTTCGCCCTGGGCATATTACTACAGCTTTTCCTAAGCTATTAGAAGATCATGGCTTAAGAAGAATTCGCTTCCATGATTTAAGACACAGCTGTGCCAGCTTGCTACTGGCAAACAATGTTCCGATGAAGCAGATACAAGATTGGCTTGGACACAGTGATTTCTCGACAACGGCAAATATCTATGCACATCTGGACTATAACTCAAAAATCTCATCAGCTCAGGCTATGGTCGAGGGACTGAATTTCGTCATTGAAACGCCAAAGGAAGGTGATCAGAATAATGACTCCACCCAACCAAAATAGTGATGAAAAACAAGTCACCTCTGCACACTTATAAAAGAAAGGCATCCCTCAGAAACTGAGGAATGCCAATGGTTTTCTGTCTATAGACCTTGCTTTTGATACAATAACACGATTCCTATGGAAAACCAGGTGGGTGCATCTGGGGGTGCGTCGGGTGCATACAATGACACGATTTACTTGGCACATTTATGGTTGACCGTTGCAGAGCGGCATATAGTAAGAATGTGGTCCTTTTCCGCGTTGCTTTTTCCTTCTGAATCATTACCCTGACAACGGGATGTAAAATACTAAAAGGCAGTCAAATTACCTTCGCAAAACCATTGTCTTTTGCTATAATTAAGATAACACGAACGCTCCCCGGGCTAGACGAGAGGTTTGGAATAGGTGTCCGCAGTACCGTGAGAACTGAATGCTGTTGGGAGGGTTTTACATGCGCAAGATATTCTGCTTTCTCATTTGTCTGTTGATTGCTACAGCCACCTTCTCTGCTTGTGTTTCCGATGATGCGAAGATCGGTAATCTACATGGTGAGACCCAGGCAAAGTATGCCGACTTGTCAAAACAAGCCAATGCGATGATGAAGGAGACCATCACCGTGCCGGTGCCGCCTTCGACCTCCGTCTCCTGCCCGAACGAAGCTGAGAGCCAAAGTCTGAACGAATTTCAGGAGACTTTCAACGCTCCGGAAGGCCCTTTGTGCGCCCAAATGCTTGAAATGCAACGGCAGCTGCAACTGCTGGGGGCTGAGCCGTCCTATGAGAGGGAGGCCGCTTTGATGGACAGGCTTGGGCAAAAAGCACTGGCATTGATTAAAGAGTACGGACAGGATGTCGAGAAGGTACCGGCCATCGCAATGGTGGCGATAAAAACAGCGGCCGATATTGAACTGCTAGGATCGGACCAGTATGGGAGATCAGCCGATCTGACAAAAGCAATATCCGTCATGTATGAGAATGCCATCGAAGAACTATTCGCAATGCTGGTGGATGAGCACGACTATGGAACTGTCCACACTATCCTCGAGACCGCGCGAGCGAGCCTTCTTCTGTCTGATACCTCCGGCGTAGACACCGACGAAATCATAAACCGACTTCAAAAAGCCCTGCACTTTGAGCTGACAATCAACTACTATTATGAACAGACTGGCAACCACCGCTGGGTTGAACAGGCTGTATTTGATGTGGAGGCTGTTTTTGAAGGCAGCGAAATAGGCAACATTTCCGGCTCGGGATCAGGTAGCATGCTTTCTTTTATCTGGGATGACGAACCGGAACTATCCGTAACTGCTCCGGATTTCCCAGTGCAAGCTGTATTCACGAAGTTTAACCCATGCGATGCCACGGTGGAACTACGATTAACGCCATTTCATCCCTTGACCGAAACATTGCATACGGATGGCGAATCAATGGATTGGCCATTGCTTAAAACATCCTGGGAAGTCGCATTTACCGAAAACCTGCAAGAAGACGGCTTTTACCGATTC
>JAAYLM010000419.1 GCA_012521915.1 Oscillospiraceae bacterium
TCACATCAACGGGTAATGCGGCAAACACCTGCTCGATCTCAGCAGGGGTCATACTGCCTGTTTCAGTTTGCAGCAGAGCTTCTGTTAGTTGATTGAATACACGACCCGTGCTGTAGCCCGTCGATGACGAAAGATCAGGCGGATCCGGCAGAAAAGGAAAAGAAAACTCAGCGCTTTGCCGCAACATGTCCTGCCAGTCCTGAGCGTCCAGGACATCCTGCGCTGCGGGCAGCAGAATCAGTTCTTCTTTAAGAACCATCCCGTGCATGCCAAAAATCAGCCGGCCTAGAAGCACATGGCGCTCCTGCTCTGTACAGGCGGGGTTAGCCAGACAGGCTCCGGCCTGGCGCAGGCGCAGACGAATCTCATCATGTAGAGCCCACATGATGCCCAGTCCCTGAAAGTATTCCGCCTTCTGTTCCAGATACGGAAAAAGGACATTTTCCTTTTTTAGATAATGGTCGTCAAATTGCTGCAGTTCGTCAATCAGCGGCAGCAGTTCTTCCCTGATCCGGTCTGATGGATTCTTCAGATGATCGCGAATGATCTGCAAACGATCCAGCAAAGCCTGGTTTTCTTTGTGGAGATAGTAAGCCAGTCCAACGGGTTTGACAGGTTTTTGGATCTGACGCAATGATTTATGGAAGACATTGATTGACTTGTCCAGTATATCCAGCAAATCACCCACTGCGGTCCCTTCAGCAAACAGTTTATGATAGGCTGTAAAAATCTGGATAGGTGTCACCTTTTCCAGTACAGGTTTATATTGTTCATACAGGTTTAATCCTTGCTCTTTGCGCAGCAGACCACGCAGATAGGCCACAACCTGATCCGTCGCAGTGTTGCTCGATTCGTTTTGCTGATGCATGATTGGTTGCCTCTCAAACAAACTTAATGACACTCATTATATCAAAAGCGAACAGCCGCTGACAGCGTCAACAAATTCTGTTCATGCCATGTTATGATGCCCTGTCCTGCCAGTCACGATACCAACACCTGAAAGAGCTGGATAACCCATGCTTTTTAGCTGCACCCGGCATAACAACGGCTTGTTTAGCGGCTTTATGCGAGATCCAGTCAGTATTTTTTGACCTGCTCTGCTAAATAGGCTATAATAATGCAGCAATTCATTGTGAAAGAAGGTTGAATAAATTGAATTTTGTAAACATAGCAGTAGATAAAAGGGAACTGGGCAGCAAAGGCTACCTGAATAGTCTGCGGACATCCGGAAAAGTGCCAGGGGTGCTGCACGGTGCGAAGCTGTTCACCCAGCCGGTTATTGTCGATGGCAGCGAACTGAAGAAAGCCCTGAACACACCAGCCGGCCGCAACGTGTTGCTCAGCCTGCAGCTGGAAGGGGAAGATAAAACAGCGATGATCGAAAACCTTCAGCATGATTTTCTGCGTGAAGGGGTCTATATCCATGTCGACCTCAAGCTGATCTCCCTGGACGAGAAAATTTCTGTCAATATCCCTGTGCTTCTGACGGGCCATGAAGATCGCGTAAGCGACGACGGTGTTGTTTCCCAGCCGCTGCATGAGATCGAAATTTTAAGCAAACCGACAGAGATTCCGGAAAGTATCAAAGTCGATATCAGTGGCCTGGCCATTGGCGATTCTATCCTGCTGAAGGATGTTACGCTGCCTGAGGGTTGTGATGTAGTGACAGACCTTCACGAGATGGTGGTCAGCATCATGGCACCTCGTATCGCCGAGGAAGAGACAGAGGCTGCTGATGAAGAGGCGGCAGAACCTGCCCTCGTCGGTGAAGAAGCCAGTGACGAAGAAAATACATCCGCTGAAGCTTGATTGCCAAGTCTGAATCGGGTAGGATCCCGGTCATTAATTGACCGGGAGACCTCCCACACCACCGTACGTACCGTTCGGTATACGGCGGTTCCAAAGTTTACAGTTTCACGAATTAGAATAGATTTCCATTAAACTGAGA
>JAAYLM010000420.1 GCA_012521915.1 Oscillospiraceae bacterium
CAGCCAGTCAGGAAATATGGATTGCCTGACAAGCGTCTTCCTTGTAGAATGGAGGCAATGTGTCGAAAGGCGGGGCGTTAAGATGGCGAATGAAGCGGTTTTACCTGAGCATGCGACCCCGGTTGAGACCGGAGCCAAAACAGCCAGAACCTGGACGGGTTCACTGGCGATCCTGGGAGCGGCACTGCTCTGGAGCAGTGCCGGGCTGTTGATTAAATATATCCCCTGGCATCCGATGGCGATCGCAGCAGGAAGAAGTCTTCTGACATCAATCGTCTTCGTCTTGTATTTTCGCCGAAAAGCTTTCTGCCGCCCCAACCTGGTCACCTGGCTGGCCGGTTTTGCTTTGATGTTGACACAGCTTGGGTTTATCATGGCCAACAAATTGACAACCGCAGCCAATGCCATCATGCTGCAATACACCATGCCGGTTTTTATCATTATCATGGGTGCTGTATTTTTCAAAATAAAACCAAAACGTAGAGAAATTATAGCCCTGATATGGGCGCTGGCCGGGATTGTCTTGTTTTTCCTGGATAGCCTCCAGCCTGGCCAGATGCTCGGTAATCTGTTGGCAGTGGCCACCGGATTGACTTTTGCTGGCGTTTTTGTCCTGAACAACCGGCCAACCTGCCAGATACCAACCGCCCTGCTTATCGGGCAGGCCGGTACCTTTCTAACCGGGCTCCCCTGGCTTGCCACTGTGAATCGGACGGACTTCACCTATCAGCCACTATTTGCAGTCGTTCTTCTGGGAATCTTCCAGCTTGGCTTGTCCTATATCCTGTTCCAGTATGGCATACGAAGAACCTTGCCCCTGCATGCCAGCCTGCTTTCTATGGTTGAACCGATCATGAATCCGGTCTGGGTGTTTCTGCTGTTGGGTGAGCAGCCAGGCTTCGCAGCCATACTGGGTGCTGTTGTCGTCATTTCAGCTATTCTTTTTCTTAATCTTGGCCAGATCAATCCGTCAGCAGTCCGCCGGGCACGATCAAGCTGAACACGGCTGAACAAAACGCTGCTGCATGCGTCTAAAGACCAAAGACCATTCATGAATGTGCACCCCTGAGCCATAAAAGGGAGGTTCTTTTATGCGTCATCGAATCATAGCTCTTCTAGCTTTAATCAGCGTCATACTGCTGATGGCCAATGGCTGCAGCCTGACGGATATCCGAAAAACAGAACCGGCAGCCACAACGACAGCCGGAACACAGGTCGACGTTGGCAGTGATCTGATGTCCGGAATAAGCGCTGAGCCCTACACCGTATCCGGCCAGCCTCCTGATACCGAGGTCAGTGATGACATCAGCCGTTTTGCCGCGGACCTGCTGATAAGGTCCTCCAGCAACAAGGAAAACGTCATGGTCTCTCCTGCATCGGTCTTTTTAGCGCTCTCCATGACGCTCAACGGTGCACGGGGCGAAACTGAGGCAGCCATGCTGAAAGTACTGGCCGATCAGGGTCTTACGACCGACCAGATCAATACAGCTGCCCGGGACTGGCTTCATCTGCTGGAAAAAACAGACGGGAAAACCTCGATCAGCATCGCCAATTCCATCTGGTTTCGGAATGGGTTCTCACCCAGCCTGTCCTTTTTGCAGCACAACGCCACATACTATGGTGCCGGAGCCAGACAGCTGGACTTTGCTGACGCAGCGGCAAAAGACACCATCAACAACTGGGTTAAAGAAAACACGCAGGGACTGATCGAAGCCATCGTCGATCAGATCAACCCCACGACGGTCATGTATTTGATCAACACACTTTATTTCAAGGCAGACTGGGAGACACCCTTCCTACAGCATGAAACCCGCCAAAGACCATTTCAGGCACCAAACCAAACGGTGACTGTGGATTTTATGCACCGGACAGATATGGTTTCCTATTTCAACGACGACCAGGTCAGCGGTATTGTCTTGCCTTATGACGACACCAACTTTGCCTATTTTGCCATGTTGCTTCCTGAAGGCACCGATCCATCAGCCTGGCTGGCCGGACAGGATGCGTCAGTTCTTTTCAAGCAGATCAACACCTGGATCAGTGCATCTGAACCTACCCACATGACCCTGGCCTTGCCCCGCTACAAAGTCAGTTACGATGACAGCTTGAACAATGAGCTGGAATCAATGGGCATGGCTGTCGCCTTTGGCGGACAGGCTGATTTTTCCGGGCTTCGTGAAGATGGGAACAGTGGCCTTTATATCAGCGAAGTCAGGCACAAAACTGTGATCAACGTTGATGAAAAAGGCACAGAGGCGGCTGCCGCCACATCAGTTGCTATTGATGAGAGCGCCGCATGGTCTGAACTTGAGATGATTTTTGACCGGCCCTTTATCTATGGTATTATGGATTTGCAGACGGGTCTGCCGCTTTTTGCCGGGATTCTGAAAAACCCGGCTGGACAGTGACCGCAGCCGGTGGCAAGGCCCCTGCAGAACTGGAGATACCCCATGAACAGCAGGGAACGATTGTTGCATTGCCTTTATGGTGAGCCCGTCGACCGCGTACCTGTATCAACATATGAGCTGGTAGGCTACAACCGCGAAGCCTGGGAAAACAAAGAGCCCTCTTATCACCGGCTGATGGAAGCGATCCGCGCGCAAACAGACTGTCTCTACATGGATGGGCCGGACTGGTTGTTGCCGCAACAGCCCTGGCAGGAAACAAAAACCTGGCGCGAAGGCTGCAGCACCTTCCAGCGCAGCTGTCTGCACACGGCCGACGGACCCCTGGAACAGCTGAGCAGGCAAGATGACAAGGTGCACACAACCTGGACCATCAAACATTTCTTGACGGAACTGACGGACATCGACCGTTATCTCAGTCTGCCCTATGAACCGCCCCGGATCAGTTTTACCCGCTTTGACGCGACAGCTCGCGAGCTGGGTGGGCATGGCCTGATGATGATCTCGGTTTCGGATCCCATCTGTGAAGCCGCTCACCTGTTCAGCATGGCTGATTTTCTTGTTCTGGCCAGAACCGAGACCTGCAAAATCCGATATTTTCTTGACGCGCTGTTCGACAGGCAACAGGCAAATCTGCGGCAGATGCTGTCCCATGACGTTAAAGACGTGGTCTTTCGGATCTGCGGTCCCGAGTATGCGACACCTCCTTACCTGCCACCTAATCTCTTCAGATTACTCGTTACACGATACCTGATACCGATCTGCCGCCAGATTCGACAGGCAGGTGCCATTCCCCGCATACACTGTCACGGAAAAATCGGACAGGTGCTGGATCAGTTTGCCGAGACAGAAGCGCTGGCCTTGGATCCTCTTGAACCACCTCCGGACGGAGACATCGAGCTCGCGGCGATCAAACGACGTTATGGTGACCGTTTCTGCCTGCAGGGCAACATCGAACTGCGCGAGCTGGAAAACGGAACGCCCGGGCGCATTGATCAACTAGTCCGGCAGGCCATGGCCGCAGCCAAAGGCCAAGGCCGCTTTATACTCATGCCGACAGCGGCGCCTATCAATATCCCCCTGTCACCCCGCACAGAAGCTAATTATCTGCAAATGATCGAAAGCGGCCTTCGCTATGGAAGCTATGTATGAGCAGATGGTATAGGGTGCCCATGCGAATAATAATTCTGTTGGCAGCTACAGCTTGAAAAGGCAAATATCCCAAGACAGCATAAAGCCCTGTCTCCTTACAGCGACAGGGCTTCTTTGGAGCCTGCGGACGGATTTGAACCCCCGACCTGCTGATTACAAATCAGCTGCTCTACCAACTGAGCTACACAGGCGCAGCAGATGCATTGATTATAGTAATCGAAGGCCGGCTGCTTGTCAAGATTGAATCACGCCCATGGTGCCTGTCAGTCGCAAAAAGTTACCGCCCGCGATTTTCTCGATGTCCTCACGGCTATAATTCAAGCGGGTCAGTGCCTCGATGATTTTCGTGACATCAGTCACATCACAGACATCTTCTGGCCAGCAGGGAATGCCGTCAAAGTCGCTGCCCAGACCAACATGGTCAACGCCCATCAGGGCAACCATGTACTCAAGGTGGCGGATGATGTCAGTCAGGGTTGCCCGCCCGTCGTGATTAAGGAAAAGCGGATAATAGTTGATGCCGACCACACCGCCATGATCACGGATCGCCAGCAGCTGGCTGTCTGTGAGGTTTCTGACATGGTCACAAAGCGTCCGGCTGTCAGAATGTGAGGCGATGATCGGTTGACTGGTCGCCTCGATCACATCCCAGAAACCTCTGACTGCAAGGTGCGAAACATCGATCAACATACCCAGGCGGTTCATCTCATCCACCACAGAACGGCCCAGAGAAGTCAGGCCACCTCCGGTATCACTGAACGATGCCCCGTCAGCCAGTTCATTGCGCGCGTTATGGGTCAGGCACAGACTGCGCACACCAAGGCGGTAATAGATGCGCAAGGCGGAGAGGTCACCGACCAGAGCTTCTCCACCTTCGATGGACAGCAAAGCAGCCACTTTGCCTTCGCGCAGCGCGCGTTCAATGTCTGATCCGGTGTTGCAGTGGGCTACAAGGCCAGGCCAGCGCTCTATTTCTCTCCAATAACGATCGATCAGAACAAAAGCTCTGCGCGCGGCATCGCCCTGACTGCAAGCCGGTGACACACAAGCCGCAAAAACCTGCACAGCCTGTCCCAGTCCTCGCAAGCGCTTCAGATCCAGCTGCAGGTTGTTTTCTGCCAGCGACACCTCATGACTGGTCAAATGCAGCAAAGTATCACAGTGCGTATCAAAATAAATCATTGTCAATATGCCTCCAGTCCAGATGGCCTTCGGAAACATGCCCCAGGTATTGCCTTTATCATCAGCTTTCTTGTCTGATCTCTTTGAGATAAGCTTCGCGCCCGGTTGTATACAAGTCATTGCCCTGACTGTCAATCAGCACGACAGCAGGAAATGCCTCAAAAGTCAGTCGACGCACGGCCTCTGGACCCAGATCAGGCCATGCCACCAGCTCAGAAGCTATGATATGACGGGCCAGAAGTGCTCCGGCACCGCCTGTGGCACCCAGATAAACTGCGCCATACTGTCGCATGGCCGCAACGACGTCCGGATTTCTGAGCCCTTTACCGATCATGACACGCAGGCCGTGCTTCAGCAGCAGAGGCGTATAGACATCCATGCGGCCGCTGGTTGTTGGTCCGGCTGACCCGATCACCTGTCCTGGTTTGGCCGGGCAAGGTCCGGCATAATAAATAGCCGCCCCCTCCAGTGGAAATGGCAGAGGCTCACCCCGCTGTACAAGATCCGCCATACGCTGATGTGCCGCGTCGCGGGCGGTATAAACGGTCCCATTGAGTGACAGCAAGTCACCGGTTCGCAGGCTGGCAGCATCCTGCGAACTAAGGGGCAATGTAATCTTGATTCTATTGAAAGCCTGATCCATCCGGAACCTCCAGTCGGGACACGTCACAGCACCGCTTCCGCATGCCGGGTCGCGTGACAGCTCATATTGATGACCACCGGCAAGCCCGCGATATGGGTTGGGTAGCTGAGTATATGCAAGGCCAGGGCTGTCGTTTGTCCACCCAGGCCGCCTGGACCAATCCCCAGGCTATTGACCGCCTTGAGTAGCTCCTCTTCCAGTCTGGCCAGATGAGGCAACGGACTGGTCTGTCCGACCGGAATGAGCAACGCCTGTTTGGCCAGCAGAGCTGCCTTTTCCAGTGTTCCGCCAAGGCCCAGACCGATCACAACTGGTGGGCAGGGATTCGGTCCAGCTGCTTGAACCGTTTCCAGAACAAATCGACGTATGCCTTCTTCCCCGTCCGACGGACTGAGCATCCTGGCAGCACTCATGTTTTCGCTGCCAAATCCTTTTGGTGCGACCACCAGGCGGAGTTGATCCCCCTGGACAATACTGTAATGGATGACAGCCGGTGTGTTGTCACCGGTGTTTTGCCGCTGCAAGGGATCCGACACGACCGAATAACGCAGATACCCTTCGCGGTAACCTCGGGCTACACCGCGCTGAATGGCTGTTTCGATCCAGTCACCGGTCACCGTGACATCCTGACCAATTTCCACGAAAACCACCACCATACCCGTATCCTGGCATATTGGCACCTCCAGTTCAGAGGCGATACGGGCATTCTCAGCCAGGTCCTGCATAACAGCCCGACCGGCCGGTGTCCGTTCCTGTCGTCCGGCTTGAACAATAGCCGCGCGCAAGTCTTCCGGCAGGCGGGTATTGGCCTGCCGGCATAGCGACGCAACGGTTTGTTCAATTTTATTTGCGGTGATTAATTTCATATATTGTCCCCCCGGGCGTTAACCACTTTACCGGCTAAAGCCAACTAAAGCTGCTTCAAACATCTTATCTCAAGATACTCTTCTCGTCAAAATCAGGAATATTTCCCTATTTCCGCTAATATCAGGCATTTATGCGGTGTTATCCCTTGACACTTAGTGTTGCTTGGTATCATAATATTCCTTGAAATAACCGCCCAAAGGAGGCCATACCCATGAATAAAACTGATTTAATTGACGCCGTTGCCAAGGCTACCCGCTTGAGCAAAAAAGACAGCGAAGCCGCGATCACCACCATGCTTGATACCATTACCGATGCATTGACCAAAGAAGAAAAAGTCGTGCTGGTTGGCTTTGGTACATTTGAAGTCCGCAAACGTGCCGCCCGCAAAGGCCGTAATCCGAGCACCAAAGAAGAGATCCGCATTCCTGCATCCAAAGCACCTGTTTTCAAAGCAGGAAAAGGTTTGAAGGACAAAGTCAACGTCTGATGACGTACTGGCCTTGAGCAGCGCCTGCAAAGCTGTCGATGTGGATGGCCTGGTTCTTAATATGTGACATGAGACCCTTCAGATGACACCGTCATACTGAAGGGTTTTTCTTTACATTCCGGTTGCTGCTCACAAGCCAGGTAGCGAAGCTGTTCTTGTTCAACAGCGCGAACCGCTTCCAGGTGCAGGCGGCATATCGAAGCCGTCGGTGTCAGCCCCTGCCGATATAAGTCACTGCCTTTTAGGGCATAGCGGATATCCCTCTCGATCTGGCTGACACGCACCTTATACTGCTCGGCAACCAGCGGATAAACCGTTTTGCTGACTGGTCTGATCTGGGTTTCACCCAGGCCTGCGGCCAGCAGAATACAACGCAAATAGTGATAGCCATTAAGCTTGGAGCGGATCCCGTGCGTAGCCAGTGTCCTGTCCACCACCTGATAGAAATATTTCCATGTTTCACTGTCCTGCTGCTGCCTGTCACGAAGAATCTGCCCGGTTGTTTCCAAAATACGTCGGGAGGCATAGGGAACGCCGCGTCGCCCGTCAATCAGGTAATGGACACGCCCGGCGGTATCTGTAAAACCCACACAACCGTTCCTGGCCAGCAGCTGGTTGATTTTTCCCAGCATATCCCTGTCGTTGGCCGCGACATAGAAAGCCAGTTTTTCCTGATTATCATGATAAGCAACCGATCGAGCGGACTGATTCGGTGTCTGTGTCATGCCGCTGTGCCCGCCAGTCTGCTTTTCGGACGGACACATACCTCCCTTCTGAACCTGCCTTCAGCAGGCAAGCACACTGAGATGCCGATGTTTTCCGATCCTTTGCTTTTTAGTATGCAGCCTGTCTGGCCGCCCGACAATCGTACACAGGCAAAAAAAGGCAGGCATGACTGCCTGTCTTTCCATTATGTTATGTTCAAATGAATTGAGCCTTCTGAGGCTTTAACGGTTAGCACCACAACTTTCCCGCCCCGCGCAGCGGGTAGACTTTTCAGGTGTTGCTGTTTGACAGGCTGAGACGCTTGCTCCGCGGTCAAACAGCCTGCGCAACAGGAGCAAGCGCCGATAAGCCTGTGGGATCGTTGTGTTAGCATCCTACCCGTTTGCGCACTGTGGCAAGACATGCTGCCTGATCGCCTGGGCCACCCCGGACTGTTCATGGTCCAGCGTCACGACATCAGCCGCCGCTTTGACCGCGGGCATGGCATTTCCCATAGCGACCCCCAGGCCGGCAACACGCAACATGCTGATATCATTTTCCTGATCACCCAGCGCAACCACCTGATCCATGGCAATATGCAGGCGGTCGGCCAGCAGCTGAAGTGCCCGCCCCTTGGAAACACCGGCTTTCATAATATCCACCACAACGTCACCGGATTGTTCCCCCACACAGGTGGTCTTTTCCTGCAGTAACCGACGCAAAGCATCCATCTTTTCCGGATCCGGCAGGACAGCCAGCATTTTAACGAAGTCCTCAGCGCTGTCAGCCAGAACCTTGTCAGTAAGCGGCAGCAAGGTGATAGGCTGCTCACCGTGTTGTTCCTGCAGGCGATTATACTGGACAAAAAGTTCAATACGCCGGCTTCCGGCCGGATAATAGACCGTATCTGGCGTATAGCAGATGTAATCATGGCCCTGACGGCTCAGGTAATCGTGGAGAACCATTACGTCCTTTATGCCGACCGGTGTGCTCGCGATGACTTGATCGGTCGCGCAATCACGGATTACAGCGCCATTGCACGCGATGATCGGCAGTCGCACCTGCAGCTGCTTAACATAGATGCGCGCCTGCCGGTCGGTCCGCCCGGTCACCAGGGTAAACGCGACGCCACATTCTCTCAGCGCTTCGATCGCGGCCAGGTTTTCGACAGAGACAAGCCCGCCTCTATCAATCAAGGTGCCATCAATGTCGGTGGCCACCAGACGATAGCGGCTTCCAGAAACTGAAAGTTCCTGAACCGGGCAGGTTAAGGGGGATGGGCGGGTTATTGTTTGGGTTTTATTCTTGTCCAATCTCGGTCACCTCAAATATGAATCGGCTTCTGGGTGTATATTTCAACCGGACGCTCTGTCCGGATTCAAAGCTGAACTGACGCGGGTTATAATGCAGCGTCCTGCCACTGGTCTGAAGTGTCATGCGCCCGATCACCTCATCTGTGAGGTCCACTTCTTCTATCGTAAAGGTTTGTGCCGCGACAGACATAGCATCCAGCAGGCGAGGCACCGTCATGCTGAGGCTCAAATACAGCAGAATGACAGTCAGAACAACGGGCATAAGATAACTGACCGGATGCCTGTTCTTACGCTCCCAATTCACCGTCAGGCATTTGGTGAGCAATAAAAGCACTGCACCCGTCAACACCAGACTGGTCGCCAGACTCATAAAAAAAAGCAGCAGACCCATCACTCCTTGGCTAAATTGGCCGGAAACGCCAGCGAACTCTTGTACAACAAAGAGAAACACACGATGGCGTATCGACCTTTACATTTCATTAGTGTACAATAGGGCATTGAAAAACGCAAAGGATTGCGTTGTTTCTCACACAGCATCAGGAGGCAAAGATGACAGCAGATCTGGCCATCGCAGAAGAGTTTTCCAGGATCATGCGTGAATGCACCGGTAAAGTTGTTTTTGTGACAGAGGAAGGTGACCGCCTGGTTGCCGACAGTATGCTTTCCGCGCTTGTCGGCCTGGCAACATTGCTTTCGTTGGCTGAAGAAATTGACATGCATGTGGCCTGCGAGAATCCGGATGATTGCGCTCGTATTCTGGCCTTTATGCGTAGACATAAACTGGATCGCCGCAAGTCCGGCCAGACAACTGAATTTGACAACTGATTGCCATTGTGTTAAGTTAAGTGCAAAATTAATAAAGATTGCTGAATTTTTCAAACGGGGGAACCAAATTATTTGGGGTAAATCGCAACTGATGTTGCGAGGGGCAGTCTCTAGCCCTCATCCGTCAGCTAACCTCGTAAGCATTAGAGACTTAATCTGAGTTTTCTTTTGGAAGCTGTTTTTATTTGATGCTGCGAGTGTTATGTTCGCGGCTTTTTTTATGAATCGGAATTTGCAGCGGCAAAAATGACATCATTATGTAGAAACTGCGCTGCATCCGACCTTCAAAATCATAACGCCTGACCGATTTCAAATATCCCCCGAACCTTTGCCGATCACCAGGTCGATTGTGTTTTCTGTTCGCTTTACCCGCCGAACGCACCCGCCGGTTATGTCACATCATGCTTAAAGGAGGCATTATTTGTGTTTAAAAGACTGTCACTCATGCTTATTCTGTCCGTAATCCTGCTATGCGCCGGATGTGCTGTCGGGTCTGAAACGACAACGCCTGACAATACAGACATCCAGCAGATTCTTGTTGGTACAGAAGGAACCTACAAACCCTTCAATTTCATGGATGAAGACGGCAACCTGATCGGCTACGATATTGATGTGCTCAAGGAAGTTGACCGGCGTATTGACGCGTTGTCTTTCGATTTCGTCGCAGCACAGTGGGACAGCCTTTTCCTGGGTATGGAATCAGGTAAATACCATATGGTTGCCGACCAGCTGGTTCAGACTGAAGAGCGCAGACAAAAGTACCAGTTTGCGGAAAACAGCTATTTTTCTGCGATGACTTACTTGGTGGTGCGCGAAGATGAATCGGAAGAAAACACGTTGAAGGATCTGGAAGGTAAGACCATTGGTGTTTCTGTCGCTACACTATATGCCAATTTGCTGGAAGAATACAATAAAGAAAACAACGATGCCATCACAATCAGGTACTACGAAGGAAATATCACCTCGATTTTCCAGGATCTGGAAGCAGGCAGAATTGACGCTGCTATGAACGACAAGTTCATTATCAATGACTCGATCGAAACACTGGGCCTCAAAATTAAAACAGCCGGTGATCCCATTGATGTCAGCTTATGTTACCATCTGTTCCCTCAGGGGGCTGAAGGCGATGCACTGCGCGAAAAAGTGGATGAGGCACTGGATGCTATGATCGCTGACGGTACGCTTGCGGAAATATCCATCAGTTGGTTCGGTGAAGACCTTTCCTGACCAGGATCTTCGCTGAAACATCTGATCCATCATAACTGCGGGTAAGCCTGGAACGTATCGGGGGGATACCCCCCTGATACGTTCTGCCAGTATATAAAGGTGAAAATATGAATCAATTGTTTGATTTCGATTATATGTTCCGATCTTTTCCGGAAATTTTACGTCAAGCGCCCGTCACACTGCTCATATCGGTCGGCTCGATGGCAATCGGCCTGGTCATCGGTCTTATCACCGCCTTGCTTAAAATCTACAAAATTCCTGTTCTGAGCTGGATCGCCACCTTTTATGTTTCTTTCACAAGAGGAACGCCTCTGCTGGTTCAGATCTATCTGTCTTATTACGGCATCCCGAAGATACTGGCTTTTATGAATATCGGCCTCAATATTGGTCAGGTACCGAGTATCGTCTTTATCTATGTCGCATATTCTCTTAATGTAGGTGCTTATTTATCTGAGTCCATCCGCTCCGCTATTCAGGCGATCGACAAAGGTCAGGTGGAAGCGGCGTACTCGGTAGGGATGAGCAAGGTGCAAAGCATGTTCAGAATCATCATTCCGCAGGCAGTCACCATCGCGCTGCCCAATTTTGGGAATTCTTTTATCGGACTGATGAAAGACACATCATTGGCTTTTATCATCGGTGTTGTCGAAATTATGGCGCAGGCTAAAATCGTCGGCGCACGCAGTCTTCGCTTCTTCGAAGTTTATATTAATTCGGCGATTATCTACTGGGTAATCTGTCTGATCATGGAAAGAGTTCTATACTGGCTCGAAAAGAAAACCAGGAAACATCTGGAAACCTGAAGGAAGGTAAAAAGAATGATCGATATTATTGATTTGCATAAAGCTTTCAAGAAAAACAAAGTGTTGAAGGGTGTCAACCTGCATGTTGATCCAGGCGAAGTGGTGATTATCATCGGACCCAGTGGTTCAGGAAAATCAACGATGCTGCGCTGCATCAATTACCTGGAGCGGCCAAACCGGGGCATTATCCGCGTTGACGACCTGAAAGTGGATGCCCGGAACGTGCATAGCAAGCAAATTGTTGCTTTACGTAATAAAACCGCTATGGTCTTTCAGCATTACAATCTATTCAAAAATAAAACGGTTGTTGAAAATGTGATGGAAGGCCTGATTGTCGCTCAAAAGATGGACAAGAAGTTGGCTTACGATACCGGCGTCTCTTACCTCGAGAAGGTTGGTCTGCTGGACAAACTGAATGAATATCCGGCCAAACTATCCGGCGGGCAAAAACAGCGTGTTGGCATCGCGCGGGCGTTGGCACTCAACCCTAAAGTCATCTTGTTTGATGAACCGACTTCCGCTCTTGATCCTGAGCTGGTGGGCGAGGTGCTTGAAGTTATGAAAGATGTCGCCAAAGAAGGCATGACGATGATTGTGGTCACCCATGAAATCAGCTTTGCCCGTGAAGTCGCTGATCATGTCTATTTCATGGATGATGGCATTTTTGTCGAAGATGGTAAACCTTCCGAGCTGATCAACAGCCCAAGAGAAGAAAGGACACGCCGTTTCCTTAGTCGGGTCACCCTGCGAGTCACTTGATCAGACAAACGGACACATACTGCTAACGATGATCAACACAGGAAGCTAAAACAGCCATAACGGCTGTTTTTTTGCTTGACGGAAGGAGTGATTTATGGTAAAAGTTAACCAATGTTAACTTAACACGAGGAGCAGTTGTCATGGAAAATGAATATAGGCCTTTGTGTGATCTGAAACCAGGAGAGTCGGGACATGTCGTCTCAGTGGGAGGCGGCAGCCAGTTGCATCAGCGTTTGATTGCCATGGGCGTGACGCCGGGCGCCTGGCTGATTGTGCGAAAGTTCGCGCCACTGGGTGACCCCATGGAGATCAATATCCGCAACTATGCCCTCTCAATTCGCAGAAAGGATGCGCGTGATATCCTCGTTGATACGCGCAAAAACGCTAAATGAGCATACGCATCGCTTTAGCCGGCAATCCAAACAGCGGCAAAACAACCTTGTTCAACCGCCTGACAGGCACCCGCCAGACAACAGGTAACTGGCCGGGCGTAACCGTTGAAAAGAAAACCGGCACAGTCCGCAAAACGCATGGTGGACTGACTGTTATCGATTTGCCCGGTATCTATTCCCTATCACCATACTCACTTGAGGAAATCATCGCCCGCAATTATATTGTTGATGAATCACCGGACGTCGTGGTCAACATCATTGATGCGACCAACCTGGAACGCAACCTTTACCTTTCATTGCAGCTGAAAAAACTGGGCAGGCCGATGATCATTGCCCTGAACATGATGGATGAACTGCTGGGGCATGGCGATCATCTTGACGTTGACAGGCTGGCAGAATTGCTGAGGGTCCCGGTCATACCCATATCGGCAAAAAAAGGCCAAGGCATTGACGAGCTGATCCGCTCGGTTCAGCACCTCGTACACTGCCATCAACTGCAGGACAGGGACCGGCAGTGGCAACACGGTCCGCACAGGCGCAGAGGCCGGCACGGTTTCATCAGCCCTAAAACCTTCGATGCCGGCCGGCAAGCCGGTTTCTACCACGCTGCGGCTCCTGTCCAGATAACCGCAGGGTCAGGCGTTCTGGATACAGATAACCAGACAGTCCTGCACAAATTCACGCCTGAAACCGAGGCGGAAACAGAATCCATGTACACCCGGGCAGCCTGGATCCATGACCAGGTTCTGCGGCACAGCCACCAACCCGGCGCGCTCTCACGCTCCGATAAAATCGCCCGGGTCCTCACCCACCGGATCTGGGCCTTCCCCATCTTCCTGCTTGTGATGCTGATCGTTTTCCAGATCACCTTTCATGAGGCGATCGGTGGCCGTATCACGGAATGGCTTGATCTTTTTTTCTCCGACAAGCTGGCCGGCTGGCTGAGCAGCTGGCTGCAGGCGGCGGCTGCGCCTCCGTGGATCAAATCGTTGCTTGTCGACGGCATTCTGGCCGGTGTTGGCCGCAGTCTGACTTTTTTGCCCCAGATCACCCTGCTCTTTCTCTTTTTGTCCATCATGGAAGACACCGGTTATATGGCGCGAGCTGCCTTCATCACGGATAAACTCTTTCAGAAATTTGGTTTATCCGGCCGCAGTTTTATCCCGATGCTGATGGGTTTCGGCTGCACCGTTCCGGCAGTCATGGCCACCCGCACACTGGAATCAGAACGGGACCGGCGATTGACCATCCTGATCACACCTTTCATGTCCTGTGGCGCACGCATGCCCATTTATGCTTTTTTGTCGGCTATATTCTTCGCCTCTAACAGGGGTCTGGTGACTTTTTCCATGTATTTGCTGGGTATCCTCATCGCCATCGCCACAGCATTTCTTTTCAGCCATACCGTCATGCGCGGCGAAGATGCCCCGTTTGTTATTGAACTGCCGCCCTATCGCCTGCCGGACAGTAAATCTCTGCTGCTTCATGTCTGGGATAAAGTCAAAGATTTCCTGATCCGTGCCGGCACCATTATTTTCGCCATGACCATTGTTGTCTGGTTTTTCCAGTCTTTCAGTTTCTCACTGCAGCGTGTCGCGGACAGCGCAGATAGCATGTTCGGCCGTTTTGGCAGCTTACTTGCCCCGGTTTTCCGACCGCTGGGCTTTGGCAGCTGGCAGGCCGCCGTCGCTCTGCTGACCGGTCTCGTGGCCAAGGAATCGGTTGTGGCAACCCTGGAAATTGTCTTCCAACCAGGGCAGCTGCAGACCATCATGACGCCGCTGGCCGCTTATGCCTTCATGACTTTCACATTGCTGTATATGCCCTGCATTGCCGCTTTCAGTGCGATTCGGCGTGAGATGAACAGCTGGAAATGGACAACCACCGCCGTTGTTTACCAAACAGGCATTGCCTGGCTGATGGCTTTCCTGATTTTCCAGGGAGGCCGGCTACTGGGCTTTTCCTGAATGTGACCGATCTGCTAGAATAGACTCAAGAGGAGCGATCCACCATGTTCTTTTCCAATCATATCGTTCTTTCCCCTGGCCGTATCCTGGTGCAGGCTTCGCCATACATCGTTGTTGCTTTACTGCTTCTGCTGGCTGTTTTTTTTCTCATACGCCACTTCCGCGGACAATCCAGCTCCAGTTGCTGTGGATCGGTCAAGGACAGTCAGGATAAAACATCATCCGGAGCCAATCCATGCGCAGGCTGTGCTTTTGCAGCCTGTCCCTCAGCCCGTCCGCGACGGACGGACGGAAAGGAGTAAGCGACATGGACGAAAAAGCAAAGCTAACCCCTTCAAGTGAGGATTATCTTGAGGCAATCCTGGAATTATCCAACCAGGACAACACCGTGCGCTCAGTGGATATCGCCAGCCATTTGCAGGTTTCCAAGGCCAGCGTCAACAAAGCCATGGGCGTCCTGCGTGATATGGGGCTGATTGAACAAGCCCATTACGGGCAGATCCATCTGACTGAGCAGGGCCATACACGTGCCCGCGAAGTGCTCCATCGCCATACGATGCTCAAGCGTTTCCTCACGGAGATCCTGCACATCAGTGATGAAACCGCAGAGCGTGATGCTTGCCGCATGGAGCATGCCATCAGCGACGAAACGCGCAACAAGTGGTTCCACTGGCTGCACACTGTGCTATAATTCGGCTTCAGGCCACAGGACCGGTGATCCTCAGAAGCGAAGCTTATTTCTTGTCGGATTTTACACTGAAGCTGCAGCCGGAAGCTGTCTGGCCAGTTCACCAATATCGGGATAAATGAGATCCGGACTGACACTGGCAGCCTGGATGTCCTCAAGGGTCGCTTCTCCGGAAAGAACGGCCACAGACAGAATACCTGCATTGCGCGCAGAAGCAATGTCAGTGTAGATCCGGTCACCAACCATGGCCAGTTCCTGGCGTTTGTAGTGCCGATCTGCCATCACCATGTCGATCATGGTGGTCTCCGGTTTTCCCATGATCCGTTGAGGACGAACACCGGTGCAGGTTTCCATATAGGCGATCAGGGCCCCACAGTCAGGTAAAACCCGGCCATCCGCCAGAGGACAGACCTTATCCGGGTTTGTCGCCAGGTAGGGTACGCCCCGGCGAATGTAGTCACAGGAGATATCCAGTTTTTCATAAACCAGTGTGGTATCAAAACCCAGCACAACATAGTCGATAGCCTGTTCGCGCTTGTCGGTCAGACGGATGCCGGCTGCAGCAAGATCTGCCATGAAGCCGGGTGTGCCAACCGGATAGACGACAGCAGGCCGCTCTTTGTCTTTTCGCAGATACAAGGCCAAGGCATCAGTTGATGTCAAGACCTGACGGGGTGTGGCCGCGATGCCAATCCGTTCCAGGCGCTTCAGATAATGGGCTTTGCTGTGGGATGAGTTATTGGTCAGGAAAATATAGTCACGCGGACCGAGCGCAGCAAAAAAAGGCGCGGCTCCGGGCAGGGCTTCTTCACCCAGCGTAACAGTCCCGTCCATGTCCAGCAGCCAGCAGCGGATGTCGGCCAGGCGATGCTCGTTCTTTTCATTCAACAGCACAGTTTCACCTCATTCATTTGGATGTTCTGGTTTGGCTCCAGACGCGTTGAGCAGCCGCAAGAGCGCTGCCTCATCAAGAACAGGAATAGCGAGTTCCCGGGCTTTGTCCAGTTTGCTGCCTGCTTCCTCCCCGGCTACAACATAACTGGTGCGTCGTGAGACGCTGCCGGCGACGCGGCCGCCGGCCGCTTCAATCAGATGCCGGGCTTCCTCCCGGCTCATGGTCGGCAAAGTTCCGGTCAAAACAAAGGTTTGCCCCTGCAATGTTTTTCCGGCGGCAGACGGCTGGTCAGCGTTCATGCGTACACCAAGCTGACGCAGTTGGTCTATGACATCCTTGGTCTGAGGCTGGTTGAAAAATTTGAGAACAGCTTGGGCGCTGACCTGCCCAAAATCCGGCAAGGCCAGAAGCGCTTCTTCACTTGCCTGCTCCAGACGCTCCATGCTGCCAAAGTGCGCAGCCAGCACTCTAGCTGCCTGACGCCCGATATTGCGGATGCCCAGACCTGTCAGCAGCCGGTCCAGCGGGTTGTCACGGGATACGTCAATCGCCGCCAGCAGCTTATCCACTGATTTTTCCCGGCCTATCAGGTTCTTCTGGAGCAGCTCATCCCTGAATGACCGCAAGCGGTAAAGATCCGGCAGGTGGCGCAGATAGCCGGCCTGCATCAAAGCTTCCACCGATGCCGGACCCAGTAATTTAATATCCATCGCTTCCTTTGACGCGAAGTAGATCAGCCTGCGGGCCAGCTGGGCCGGGCAGTCAACACCTGTACAGCGGATATCAGCACCATCCTCCTCGCGCTCCGCCGGCGCGCCACAGACCGGACAGACCGATGGGATGACAAAGCGGGGCGGGCTGCCCTGCCGCAGATCATGGCGGACTGACAGCACCGCGGGGATGATATCCCCCGCTTTTTGTACCAGCACCGTGTCACCCAATCGTACATCAAGCTGGTCGATCATGTCCTGGTTGTGCAAAGTCGCCCGGCTGACCGTAGTTCCGGCCAGCCTGACCGGCCTGAGAATCGCCATCGGCGTCAGACGTCCGGTGCGGCCAACCTGGATCTGGATATCCAGGAGGTCTGTCTCCCTTTGCTCAGGAGGGTACTTGTAGGCTACCGCCCAGCACGGTACTTTGCTGGTCGCGCCCAGCTGTGCACGGGCAGCCAGATCATCCAATTTGACCACAGCGCCGTCTATGCCATACGGCAAAGCAAAGCGCTTGCCCGCTATGGCTGTGATCTGCCGCCAGACTTCATCTGCTGTCCGGCAGACCGTAACGTCCGGTATTACCGGAAAGCCCTGACGGGACAGCCAGTTCAGGCTTTCAGCATGCGACTGGAAAGAGCGGCCTTCGCAGAACTGGATGTTGAAAGCCATCAAGGACAAGTTCCGTTCCCTGACAACAGCAGGATCCAGCTGGCGCATTGTTCCGGCAGCGCAATTTCTTGGGTTGGCGAATATTTTACCGCCAGTTTCTTCCTGACGGATGTTAATTTGCTCAAAAGCAGCCAGGGACAGATAAACTTCCGCCCGCACCCCCAGAACCGGCAGCGGCTCAGCCAGTTGTTGGGGCAAGCCCGCCAGCATGCGCAGATTCTCAGTTATGTCCTCGCCAACCTGACCATCCCCGCGGGTCAGACCCTGGACAAAGCGACCTTGCTCGTAACGCAACGATACCGACAATCCATCAATTTTTTGTTCGACAACAAACAGGGCTTGCGGCCAGGTATTCTGCATGCGCCGGATAAAGTCACGCACGTCATCTTCTGAGAAAACATCCTGCAGGCTGAGCATGGGCACCTGATGGGCTACGGCCCGGAAAACACGTTTGACCGATCCGCCCACTTCATTGATCGGCGAAAACGACGCAGCATACTGCGGCCAGGCCAGCTCCAGCTGACGTAGTTCCCGGGTCAGCGCGTCATAATCCTCATCACTGATTTCATTCTGATCAAGATCATGGTACAAATGATTATGATAGGCAATCAGTTCCCGCAGCTGATCCATGCGCTGCCTGACATCGGGGGGCACCATCACTTGTTCATTATCCATTCTGCCAGCCTCCTCAGCCTTTTTGTCTGCCTTTGCTCCAGAAAATCAGGGGAAGGACCGCCATCGCCAAGGGCAAAGCGGCCCAAACAACAACAGGCAGGTGCCAGACCTGGTCCAGCTGCATGATCAGCGGGTCCGATGGCAGTTCCAAAAAGAGAGCAGGCTGGCTTTTTGCCAAACCTAACCGGTCCAGAACAGGCGGGAGAAACCCATCCCTGATCAGCCAGACAGACAAAGCGATCACATAAGCGTCGCTCAGCCACAAAGCCGGGCTTTTCACCCTGATGATCAAAAAAAGCAAGGCCAGAGCCAGCCCGATAGCAATAGCCGGGGACACCGCATAGACTCGTCCGGTCCTGATACAGTGGATCAGGTGGTGCACCAGTGTGGCCAGCGAACAGATCCCCGCTATATAGAGGCGGCTGCGGCCGCGGCCGGCCAACAGGAGAACGACAAGCAGTACAGAGATGGAAAAATAAAGAAGAACGGGCTGCCAGGGTAAGGCGATCATCGTGTGCGTGGCGACTACACCGAACCACTGCCTGATCATGTCGGCAAAATACTTGAACGGGCTGGCCGGCAAAGTACTCCAGGAAAAAAGTAAGACAGCGAACATGATCCAGGCTCGGTTTTGGCTTTTCATGGCTATAGGATCCTTTCCTGCGTCAGGTCACTCCGCACTCTGGGTACAGGTGAATCATTTCCAATCGATCAAGCTACATTTTAACACAACTAGTATGATATAGATGTGGTCTGACCGGCAGATGGAACGGCTTGGCGGCAGACAGCCTGTATTGCGGGCTATGTGGCAAAAAGCCGTTGAACAAGTTGTGTCTCCAGATAATCTTTTCCTGTTTTGTTAACTGACGGCGTGTCTTGTTTGTGATAGAATCAGAGCGACAGGAGGCTTGACCCGTATGACGAACGAAAAAATCATGCTTTGGACAGACAGTGAGCGTAATGTGGGCAGCGGCAGCGCCGTAGGCACCTTTACTTCCTGCCTGCCTGCCATGACCTGGTATCCGGCTGCGGCTGGTCAAGGACGGGGCAGCATCATTATCTGCCCGGGCGGCGGCTATACCCATAAAGCGGCACACGAGGGCGAGCCAATCGCCCTTAAGCTGAATGCTTACGGGTTGAACGCCTATGTTTTGGATTACAGGGTCCATCCCGACCTGCACCCATCACCCTACCAGGATGCGCGGCGCGCCCTGCTCATCGCCAGGGAACGGGCCAGCCAGAACGGCAGCAGACCGGACCGTGTCGGCATCCTGGGTTTTTCTGCCGGCGGCCATCTGGCCGCATCAGCCGGCACCATGTGGGATCAGGAGGCCTGCCGGCCGGATGCCATGATTCTGTGCTACCCGGTGATATCCTTTGGCAAATCAGGGCATGTAGGCTGTCGGATCAACCTGCTTGGTGAAAGTGCAACCAAAACACAAATCGATGATCTTTCACTGGAAAACAGGGTTGACCGGCATACGCCGCCAACTTTCCTCTGGCACACAGCTGACGACGCAGCTGTACCTGTTGAAAACACCCTGCTGATGGCTGCGGCTCTGGCTGCCCGCCATGTGCCCTTTGCCTGCCACATTTATCCGCACGGCGCGCATGGTTTGGGTCTGGCTTCGCAATACCCGGACATCAGTGGCTGGCCGGATGCCTGTGTGGCGTTTCTTGAGTCTCTTGGTTTCTGAACAGGTGTTTTCATGAATGGTACACTGATCACCCTGACCGTTTTGGGTGTCGTGTTGCTCGGCTGCCTGCTGCGTGCGTTCTGGGAGCCCACACAGCTGGCGGTCACGCACGTCATCATGGAAGCAGGCGAAAACTGCACAATAAAATCCTGTCAAACGGATGAAGAAAAAACCGCCCATCCTTTTCTTCACGTTCTTTTTTTCAGTGACTTGCATATGGACCACCTGAAACTAAATCAGGATCACCTGCTGGCGGAAGCAGAACGATGGACGCCTGATCTCATTCTTTTTGGCGGGGATGTGACGGATGACCCCGCATTGCTGCCGGCTGTGCTTACCTTGTTCAACCGGCTGCGCGAAAAGACCGGGCATGTGCCCCTGCTGGCCGTACCCGGCAACCATGACGATGAAGAGACGTTGCACGCGCTGGAAACAGCGGGCATCCGGGTTTTATGCAACAGCAGCCATACTCTGCAGTGCCGCGGCACCACCTGGCAGATTATCGGCCTGGAAAACAACCAGCGCGGCCGGCCGGATGCCGATCGCGAAACAACTGGTTCTGTCGCGCCGCGGCAGCGTCTGGTTCTGACGCATAATGCGGATGACCTGCTAACCTTTCCACCCGGACAAGCCGGCACTTTTTTTGCTGGTCATTTTCACGGGGGGCAGATCTGGCTGCCGTTCAGATTAGAATTCCGCCTGCTGCGCCGGGAAAAACTGCCAAGTCTCGGGCATTACAAAGGCTGCGTCCGCTGGGGCGACATGACCGGCTACATCAACCGCGGCCTGGGCTGCGTGCTTATCCCCCTGCGCTTTCTTTCAAAGCCGGAACTGACTCTGATCAAACTGACATCACGTGACGCGGCCACAGGATCAAACAATGAAAACGGAGGACCCGACCTTGGGTGACCAGATTATCTCTTTTCTTGAATCGTTTTTTGGCAATGCCCGGGCACTGATCATTTTAATTGCCTCAGCCATCCCCATTACTGAACAACGGGCTACCATTCCGCTGGGCATCTTCTGGGACATGAATCCCTGGCTGGTCGGTTCTCTTGCTTTCACAGGCAGTCTGCTGCCAGCGCCTTTGCTTCTGCTGCTTTATACGAAAATCCTTGCTTTGCTCGCCAGAATCAGCTGGCTCAACCGGTTGACACGATTTATAGACGAAAAAATCCAGAAGAAAGCCCGGCAATTCGAAAAATCAAGCGAAGCGGCCTTGATTGTTTTCATTGCCATTCCTTTGCCCGGTACCGGCATCTGGACCGGCAGCATGGTCGCCTCCCTGCTGGGTTTCAGCTTTCGCAAATCATTGCTCTGCGTCGTGCTCGGCGCTTTGATATCCGCGGTTGTGCTGACACTTGCCTTCAGCTTGATCCGGTACGGTGTGTCGTTCTTCTAGACAGCATGGGGGCAAAGCCCGCTCAAGTTTCTGGATGTAGGGCAGCCGGTTCTATTTGCCATATCTCATCGGCGTAATCACGGATGGTGCGGTCAGAGCTGAAGTTTCCGCTGTTGATGATGTTCAGCCAACATTTGCGGGCCCAGGCCAGCTGGTCACGATAATCGCGCTGGACACGCTGGCGGGTGCGGCGGTATTCGTCGAAATCACCCAGGACATAGTATGGATCAGCCGGCTGCCAGTCTGAGCCATAAAGCAGGCCATGATAAAGGTCGCGAAACATGCCGGTTCCCGCGTCGTTGAAAGTACCGTCGATCAGCGTGTCCACACAGCGTCGCAGTCCGGTGATATTTTGGTACTGCCACTGCGGGTTATAGTAGCCTTTGGTCTGCGGAAAATCCTCAACCCGGCAACCAAAGATGTAATTGTTGTCATATCCGGCCGCTTCACCGATTTCCACATTGGCACCGTCACAGGTTCCCAGAGTCAGCGCTCCATTCATCATGAATTTCATGTTGCCGGTGCCGGACGCTTCCATGCCGACTGTTGAGATCTGTTCGGAGACATCCGCAGCCGGAAAGAGCTTTTCGGCCTTGGATACATTGTAATTGGGCAGAAAAACAACACGCATGAAAGGGCTTGTGTCCGGATCCTGATTAACCAAAAGGGCGACTTCATTGATGAACTTGATGATGGCTTTGGCACGGAAATAGCCCGGGGCTGCTTTTGCAGCGAAAATATAGGTGCTGGGCTGGATAACACGGCCAGGATTCTCTTTCAGGCGGAAATAATCGTCGAGAATCAACAGGGCATTAAGCAGCTGACGCTTGTATTCGTGCAACCGCTTGATCTGAACATCAAAAAGAGATGTTGGATCGATCTCGCAGTGCGCGGTTTGCCCGATGTAGCGGGCCAGCTTGTCCTTGTTGCGTTGTTTGATCGCCATCAGCCGCCGCATGACTGAGTCATCAGAAGCATAAGGGTGTAAAGCCTGCAGGCGGTCCATGTCGGTCAGCCAGGCTTCACTTCCAGACAGTTCGGTCAGCAGATCAGCCAGTTCTGGATTGCACAGCCTCAACCAGCGCCGCGGCGTCACGCCGTTGGTTTTATTATTGAAGCGTTGCGGCCAGAGCCGGTAGAAATCACGCATGGTCTCCTGCTGCAGGATTCGTGTGTGCATGGCGGCGACACCATTGACAGAGTGGCTGCCGTAAACGGCCAGCCAGGCCATGCGGATGTGGCCGTCGCCCAGCGGAGCCAGATGCTGGAGCTGGTCTTCGTTCAGGCCGCGTTGTCTTGCCTCTTCACGGAACTGGCCGTCAATCCGTTCAATGATCTGCATGATGCGTGGAAACAGGTAGCGGAAAATGCCTACTTCCCATTTCTCCAGTGCTTCTCCCATGATGGTGTGGTTGGTGTAGGCAAAGACACGGCAGGTGATCTGCCAGGCGTCCTGCCAGTCCATCTTATGCTCATCTGTCAGGATGCGCATAAGTTCGGGTATGGCGATAACCGGGTGCGTATCATTGAGCTGAATCGTGTTGTAATCGGCGAAATGGCTTAAGTCCTGGCCATGGTGCTGCATATAATCGGCCACAATGGTCTGCAGCGAAGCACTGACAAAGAAATACTGCTGACGCACCCGCAGGACTTTCCCATCATAGGATGAGTCGTTTGGATAAAGAACACGGCAAATGTCGTTGACCCGGTTGCGCTGGATCACCGCGTCATCGAAGCGCTGCGAGTTAAACAGATTGAAGTCAAACTCCTGGGCGGGCTCTGCCTTCCACAGGCGCAGTGTATTGATGTTCTCCGTAGCAAATCCTGTCACCGGCATATCATAAGGTACGGCATAGACTTCCAGATCCTGATAATGGATCCGTACTTTTTGCTGGTTGCGGCGGACAACAAAAGGATATGGCTGTTCCATCCAGGCGTCCGGGTATTCTTTTTGAAAACCTTGCTCGATCTCCTGGCGGAAAAGACCATAGCGGTAAAGAATACCATAGCCTCGCACTGGCAGGTTTGCAGTCGCGCAAGAATCGAGAAAACAGGCTGCCAGACGGCCCAGGCCACCGTTACCCAAACCGGGATCCACTTCTTCCTCTTCAAGTGTGGAAAGGTCATAGCCTAGCTCAGCGACCGCCTGTGCAGCCACCTTATGCAGATCAAGGTTGATCAGGTTGTTAAGCAAAGAACGGCCTTCGAGAAATTCCGCCGAAAAATAGTGGGTCTGGCGCTCTTTTTTGTAGCGCTCTTCTGTCTTTTCCCACCGTTCCGTCAGCTGTTCTATCACCACGCGCGACAAAGCGCGCCAGAAATCATTTGCTGTTGCGTTTTCCGGACTCTGGCCGGTCTCCGCTTTAACAAAGACAATTAATTTATTTTTCAGATCCTGTGTTGAGATCATTATTACCTCCCGGATGCCCACTTAGGGCAATTGCTTCATTATAAACAAAAATAGCCTGTCAGGCAATGAGATGTCACGTTTTGTCATGTTCACCCAGATGTGGGGTTCCGATGTAGCGTCTGCAGCCGATTGCATCTGGCTATCGACGCAGGTACAATGGAGAAGAATCCTGCCAGGAGGTCTTCATGATGATTGCCGCGCTACCTTATTTCCCTCTCGGTATGGCTGTCGGGGCCCTGTCCGCAATGATCTTCCGTGTCATACCTGTCTCATGGTTGCTTGATTACGGTGAGACTGATGCAACAGCCGCCGGCAAAGCCCAGCGTGATTTCACCTTTTTCCCGGGCATGCTCATCCTGATGCTGATCGACGGGCTCCTTTTCTGGTGTGGCCGCCAGTATATCGGTCTGCAGCCACGCCTGCCGATTATTCTTTATATCACGCAACCCCTGCTGCTGATCATATTGTCTGACCTGAAAACCCGCATTATACCAGACCAGTTCATCCTGGCTTTATTGCCCGGCAGCCTGCTGCTTTGGCTGAGCGAAGGGCTTAGCGGTACGCAAGCCTGGGGCAGCGGTATCCTGAAACGGATTTTGGCTGCACTGCTTGCCGGTCTGCTGCTTTGGGGCTGTGGCTGGCTGGCCAGCCGTCTGCTGAAGAGAGAAGCGATGGGTATGGGTGATGTGAAACTGCTGGCCGCCTGCGCCTTTATCACCGGCCTGGGAGACTTGCCGTTTTTGTTTATACTCTCGTTTGTATCGGCGGCCTTTGTAGCACTGCCCCTGCTGATCAGCCGTCTATGGCGGCCGGCCAGCCCGGAAATCGCTTTCGGCCCATATATCGTGCTGGCCACCCTTCTGCTGCTGTATTTCAATGATTTCATCCAGCATGCGTGGCAAACCTACCTGGCTTTGCTGCCATAAAAGGAAAGGACGGTTTTCAGTATGAAAAAGAAAGTCCCGTCCGAACCTGTCCTGCGAACACCGGAAGGCATCCCCGGACTACCTAAAAAACGCGAGCCATCATATCACGGGGTCGCCGGCACTTTATTGCTTGTCCACACGCTTCTGGCCTTCAGTATGGCATTGCTGGGGGTATACTGGCTGCCTTTGCAGCAGTTGTTCGCCCGCTCCGATTTCCGGGCGACGGCCCTGGCCGTTGTGATCATGCAGGGTCTTTTGATCTTCCTGCCCGCAGTTATAACACTTTGGACCGGAAAAATACCGCCACAGGATGTCATCGGCCGTCAGGCAGCCCCGGGCAGCCTGTTTCTTGCACTGGCCGCAGGCATCCCGGCTGCTGTCGTTTTCCAGGGTATCAACAACCTGCTGGTTTATCTGATGATCAGCAGTGGTATCAAGCTACCGCAACCGGATACCATCGCACTGCCTGTCCTGACCGACCTGTTTAGCCGACCATGGCCGTTTATCCTGCTGGTCTTGCTGATTGCCGCTGTGATACCAGCTGTGATTGAAGAGTTCTTTTTCCGCGGTGTACTGCTGGCATCCCTGCAGTCATCCGGCGCGACACGTTCAGCGGTCATCTGGCAAGCCGTGGCTTTCGCCCTGTTTCATGCTGATGCTTATTTTCTGCTTTCACCATTTCTGGCCGGTCTGCTGCTGGCCCGGATGCGGCGCCATTGCGGCCGGCTTTGGCCGGCGATCATCACCCATCTGACAATGAACATCTCTTCGATCGCCCTGACCCCATTGCTGCCCAAACTGACCGGCGCAATCCTGCAGGATCATTCCCGGCAGGCCACTTCGCTGCTTTACGCATCGCTGATCGCCGCCAGTATCGCTGCTGTCGCCCTGATACCGATCATCGTCCTGCTGGGCAGCCGGCCGGTCCGCGCACAGGCTACACAAACAGATCCTTCTCGCCGCCTGATCTTCTTCCCGGGCGACTGGAAATTCGCCCTGGCCTTGGATGTTCAAGTTGTGACACTCTTTCTTATCATTCGCTTGTAGGGATCTGTCCTACGCCCTGTAGCTGTCTGACCCGTTTTTGCCACAAGCACATATCCAGAGGCGCTCAATCAGATTCGGACGGTTTTTGCGGGAAACGGCGCAGCATCGCCCCAATTGCCGCAGGCTCGCTCAGAGGCATAAAATACTGCATGCGCGGGTGCGGTGTGCTGTTGATCGGCTGGCGTTCTAAGTCAAAAAGGCTTTTGACAACAATCTGCCGGTTTGGTCTGCGCGGGGATACCAGTTCCTGTGTTTCCCCAACCCGGATTTTATTGCGCTGTTCGACCAGTGCCAGACTGCTTTCCGGAAGCCAGGCCTTGACCACACCAGCTACTGTCGCAGCCCGCTGATCCAGCTCATTGACAGCAACCGCAGCATCATCCTGGGGTCGGGCATAATAAAAGCCAGTGGTGAAAGGACGATGAACAGTCTGCTCCAGTTCCGTCAGCCACGCCGGATCAGCCCTCCAGCCCCCCGGATCAGCAAAATAGGCATCCAGGGCTGCCCGGTAGGCTTTGGTTACCGTCGCGACATAGTAGCTGCTCTTTGCCCGTCCTTCGATCTTGAAGCTGCTGATGCCGGCAGCCACCAATTCCGGTATATGCTCGATCATACACAGGTCCCGGCTGTTCAGAAGATAAGTGCCGCGTGCGTCTTCATTCATGATGACCGGTTTGTCCGGATGCCCTGCTTCTGTGATTTCATAGGACCAGCGACAGGCCTGAACACAGCGGCCACGGTTGGCGTCGCGGCCGGTAAAATACTGGGAAAGCAGACAGCGGCCGGAATAAGCCAGGCACATTGCGCCATGAACAAACGCCTCCAACTGCATGTCCGGTGGTAGTTCACGGCGAATTTCACTGATTTCCGTCAAAGTCAGTTCACGGGCCAGAATCACGCGTTCAGCGCCTTGTTGATACCAGAACCGGCAGGCTGCGGCATTGGTTGTGCTGGCCTGTGTGCTGATATGGATGTTCATCTTTGGCTGTTTCTGCCGGAGCAGACTGAAGACACCAGGATCAGAAACGATCACAGCATCCGGTCCGGCGTCCGCCAGTTCGTCAATCTGTGCCGCCAGATCGGCCATGTCTTCAGGGTGTGCCAGGATATTCAAGGTCAGATAAACACGCACGCCGCGAGCATGGGCGTAGTCGACAGCTTCGCGCAGTTCCGCAGCGGTAAAATTCTTACCGCTGGCTCTCAGGCCGAAATCACGGGCAGCCAGATAAACGGCATCGGCACCGTAAAGGATGGCCGTGCGCATTTTTTCAGGGTCTCCTGCAGGTGCCAGCAGTTCTATGCGCGGCTGGACGCCCGGATCATTCTTCTCGGTCATCTTGAGTCGGTTCCGTTTCCCCGGCTTCAGCCAGTTCGCGGTATTTGGCGATGTTGCGCTCATGCTGGTCCAGTCTTTCCGCAAAAGCATGGTACCCGTCTCCCCTGGCCACGAAATACTTGTATGGATGTGTTTCCGGCCAGAGCGCGGCGCGGATGGCGAATTCACCGGGAGAACAAATGGGTCCAGGTGGCAGGCCTTTATACAGGTAGGTATTGTAGGGGCTGTCCAATTCGTAGATCTCTTCTGTTGACAGCCATAGTTTTACATCCATACCAGCTTCTTTGCGCAGATAATTAATCGTCGGGTCCGCGCCAAATGCCATATCTGCTTCGAGGCGATTGTAAAAAACGCCGGAGACCGTTCGCATCTCTTCGACTTTTTCGCACTCGATCTGTATCAGCGAGGCCATGGTCAACACTTCATCCATGCTCATGCCGATATGCTCCGCCCGCTCATAATATTCGTCTACCAGCTTGCGTTCTGTATTGTTGAGGAATGTTCTGATGATGGTTTCCTCATCTGTGTTGATGTCGAACTCGTAGGTATCAGGAAAGAGGTACCCCTGCAGAAGCCAATCGCGCCCGTCACGCATCTCAATCCCCGAAATAAATACGTAGTCCAGGAACAACTGCGGATTGCGCACCAGGCTGTCAATGACTGCTTCATCAAAACGCACACCTGCTTCCCGCATGCGCGTTTTTATTTCCCTGTAGGATAAGCCTTCCGGAAAGGTGACGCGTACAGCCTGAGGATTCTGGCAAAGGACATACATGATCTCGTCGTAGCCCATATCCCGCAGCACAAAATGGGTACCGGCCATGTAGGAACCATCAAAGCCGTTGAATTTCGACAGGACCGTGAACATGAAGATATTCTTGATCAGGCCTTTGTCCTCCAGAAGCTCTGCGATTCTTTTTGTGTCAGCCGCGCGCGGTATCACGATCTCCACGGCACCCGGCGTGTCCTTGTCTATACCCGTCCCATTCTGAGCGCCGCCGAAAACTTCCGACAACCGCTCGAAGCGGGCATTCTGGGAAAGAACATAGTTGAAGCCAAAGTAAAAACCTGCTGCCGCCATGCTGATCAGCAGAAAGATAATGACGATAACACTGAGCGTTCTTATTATTTTTTTTGACACCATGACGCTCCTCCCTGAGGGCTTGTGTCCGATGCCTTCAGTCGTCGCCTTTACGCGCGCGCTGTTTGGCCCGTAATTCTGAATTCAGGATCCTTTTGCGCAGCCGGATGGACTGCGGTGTGATTTCGATCAGTTCGTCATCAGCAACAAACTCCAGACATTGTTCCAGACTGAAAAGAATCGGCGGAACCAGTCTGAGCGCGTCATCCGATCCGGAGGCACGCATGTTGGTCACATGCTTACGTTTGCAGACATTGACCATGATATCATCACTTTTCGGTGTTTTGCCGACGATCATACCCTCGTAAACGGGTGTGCCCGGTCCGATAAAGAGGCTGCCCCGCTCCTGAGCGTGGTATAGGCCGTAGCCAACAGCCTCCCCGGATTCCCATGCTGTCAGGACACCATGCGAGCGTGTCTCGATATCGCCCTTCCAGGGTTCAAACCCGGCAATGATGCTGTTCATTATACCATTGCCTTTTGTGTCGGTCAAAAACTCTGAACGGTAGCCGATCAGGCCGCGAGAAGGGATGCGGAACTCCATACGCACATACCCTTTTTCGGGTGGCAGCATATTGATGAGTTCAGCTTTGCGGCCACCCATTTTCTCGATGACAACACCAACAAAAGCTTCCGGTACATCGACCAGGACCATCTCCACCGGTTCACAGTCAACACCATCAACTTCTTTTATGATCACTTTGGGTTTCGATACTTGAAATTCATAGCCTTCACGGCGCATGGTCTCAATCAGGATGGACAGGTGCAGCTCACCGCGTCCTTTTACCACGAAGCTTTCCGTTGTATCGGTTTCCTCGAGGCGCATGGATACATTGGTTTGCATTTCGCGGAAAAGGCGCTCACGCAGGTGGCGTGACGTCACATAGCGGCCTTCCCTGCCAGCAAACGGACTGTCATTGACGCTGAATGTCATGGCTATGGTCGGCTCATCAATGTTGACGAACGGCAGTGGTTCAATTTTGCTTGTGTCGCAGACTGTGTCACCGATATTGATTTCAGGAATTCCGGCCACACAGACGATCTCCCCGATCGTCGCCTGATCGATCTCAACTCTTTTCAAACCTTCAAAGCGAAAAAGCTTAACGATTTTGGCTTGCTGTAGCGAGTTATCGTCATAGCCGCAGACGACGATCTGTTGCCCGCATTCGATCCGGCCACGTTCGACGCGGCCGACAGCGATGCGGCCGATATAATTGTCGTAATCAAGATTGGAAACCAGCAGCTGCAGTGGTTGATCCGGCTCGCCGACCGGAGCGGGTACGTGGTCGTGAATGGCCTGCAGCAAAATCTGAAAATCCGCTTTGCCTGGCTGGGGATCCTGCATCGCGGCCAATAGCTCTGCCAGATCCAGCGAGGCCATGCCCAGGCGGGCTGATGCGTAGACCACCGGAAAATCGAGCTGTTCATCAGAAGCCCCCAGCTCAATGAACAGATCCAGGACGAGGTCAAGCACGTCTACCGGGCGGGCATCGGGACGGTCTACCTTGTTGATGACCACAATCGGCCTGAGGTTCATCCCCAGGGCTTTGCGCAATACAAAACGGGTCTGCGGCATCGGCCCATCATAGGCGTCGACAACCAGCAGGACGCCGTCAACCATTTTAAGGATCCGTTCAACTTCACCGCCAAAATCAGCATGGCCTGGCGTATCGACAATATTGATGCGTATGTCGCCAAAGGCGACAGCGGTATTTTTTGCCAGAATGGTGATGCCGCGTTCACGCTCCAAGTCATTGGAATCCATGACTTGGCTGATGACCTGCTCGTTTATCCTGAAGATACCGCTTTGTTTAAGCAGTTCGTCGACAAGGGTTGTCTTGCCATGGTCGACATGGGCGATAATGGCGATGTTGCGGATGTTTTTTGCTGTTTCGCTCACAAATTCTATTTCCTTTCCTGTAGAAAAAAATGCGGAGGGATCAGGTGTGCCGGCAATAGCCAGGGCAGCTCGATGATTAGCCCGACTGCTCATCTTTCGGTCGCAGCAGCAGCCAGATGGGGGTCCCGCTGAAACCGAAATTTTTGCGCAGCTGGTTTTCCAGATAGCGTTCATAGGAAAAATGCATCAGCTTGCGGTCATTGATAAAGAGGGCAAACTGAGGCGGATGCGTCCCAACCTGCGTGCCATAGTAGATCTTCAGGTGACGGCCTTTGTCCTGAGGTGCCGGTGTCATGGCAACAGCTTCCGTGATCAGGTCATTGAGCACACCTGTCGTCAGCCGTCGTCCGGCCTGTTCATAGACATCATTGACCAACTCGAAGATCCTGCTGACACGCTGCCCCGTTTTCGCGGATATGGTGAGCATCGGCGCATAAGACATGAAGGAAAAGGTTGACTTCAGTTCCCGTTGCCAGCGCTCCAGGGTACCGGTCTCTTTGTCGACCAGGTCCCATTTGTTGACCACGAGTATGGACGCTTTACCCTTGTTGTGGGCATAGCCAGCCACCTTGGTGTCCTGCTCTGTCGCGCCTTCTGTTGCGTCAATCAGAATCAGGCAGACATCAGCGCGATCCACAGCAGCCAGCGAGCGAATCATGCTGTATTTCTCCACGGATGTGTCTATACGGCTTTTTTTGCGCAGACCGGCTGTATCTATCAGGGTATATCTGCCTTGTGGATGGTCAATATTGGAATCGACAGCGTCGCGTGTGGTTCCGGGCTGGTCAGAGACAATCAGACGCTGTTCACCCAGCAAACAATTGATCAAGGAAGATTTGCCTGCATTGGGCTTGCCGATCACCGCCACACGAATCCGCTCATGAGCCTCATCATCATGCTCTTGCGGCGGGAATGCGGCATAGATCGCATCCAGGGCTTCGCCGGCACCCAGCCTGTGTGACGCGGATATCGGGAAGATCTCTCCCAGGCCAAGATTATAGAACTCATAGGCTTCAGCCGGTATGTCGCCAATCTGATCCGATTTGTTTACCACAAGAACGATGGGTTTGCCGGAAAGCCGCAGCATATCGGCGATATCCTGGTCATCGGCAGTCAAGCCGGTCTTGAGGTCAACCATGAAGATGATGACATCAGCCATGTCCATGGCAAGTTGTGCCTGGCGGCGCATGGCCTGCAGAATCACATCATCTGTCTTAGGTTCAATACCACCGGTGTCAATCAAGGAAAAACGCCGGTCACGCCATTCGGCTTCAGCATAAATCCGGTCCCTGGTCACACCTGGTGTATCATCGACAATTGCCAGACGCTCACCAACCAGGTAATTGAAAAAAGTGGATTTCCCCACATTGGGCCGACCAACAATCGCCACAACAGGCTTACTCATGCGCTAACTCCTTTCGGCTGGGATACAGCCGCACCTGGTCCAGCAGGCCGACCAGGGCTTCGCCCTCAGGATTGCTGACCCATACGGGAACGTCCAGGCTGTCACTTAACTGCTGCAAGGTCATATCGTCCAGCAGAATGGGTTCCCCGGCTTTGAACTGGCAGGCAGGCAGGACAAGCAGCGGCTGACGGCCGGAGTGACGCTCTGCCTGCAGCAATGGCTTTAACTGGCGGGTTATATCACCACCGGTCAACAGACCGGCGACGGTTACCGTATCGCCAAAAAAATTATTCCGCACCGCTTGAATCGCAACGGGACAGCCAGCCCGCCGGGAAAATGCATCTGAAAGCGGCTTCAGCATAGGGGCCGCAGCCGTTCCGGTGACCAGCCAGACCGAGGTCGGCGGTGGAAAGCTCCGGATCACCTGTTCCTGTTGACCGGGCTGCGTCTGCCAGACCAGCTGTGCCGGCAAGGGCTGATGTGCCTTCAGGTTTTTCTGCAGGTCTGCCAGCATCCTGGCCGCCATGCCCACACCGTTTTCCAGCTGGGGGAAACCTTCATAGGCAGACGTTTCCGGAAAGGGCTGTCCCGCCAATAGGTAAAACTCATCAGCGGCATAAACAAGACGTGTACCGCGTTGTTCGAGCATGTCTTCCTGCAGCGACGCGACTCGCCTGACAATCATGGCAGCCTGGTCGGCACTGAAGGGATGCAGCGGGAAAAGGTGGTTGTCCTGTCTGTAGCGGGTGATCCCGACCGGAACCAGCGCAATGCTGACTACAGCGTCGCCCAGCGAAAGCAAATCGGTCAGGGTCCGTTCCAGTTCTTCGCCGTCATTAAGGCCGGGACAGAGCACGATCTGGCAATTGATCGCCAGGCCAGCCTGAGCGATTCGCCGCAGCTGACCCATGATGCGGTTCGCATGTATGTTGCGGATCATACGCAGGCGCAGTTCAGGGCTGGTGGTGTGCACCGAGATGTTCATCGGGGAGAAGCGGTAGTTGATCAGCCGGTCAAGCGCTTCATCCGTCAGGTTGGTCAGCGTCGCGAAGTTGCCATTGAGAAAAGAAAGACGCAAATCGTCATCTTTAAAATACAGAGATGGCCTCATGCCGCCGGGCAGTTGATCAATAAAGCAAAAAACGCAGTTATTGTCGCAGGAGCTGCAGTCCTGCAGCATAGGGTTTTCAAAACTCAGACCAAGGTCTTCGTCCTCATCTTTTTCCACGTCATACTCGATGAATTCACCTTGCTGCCTGACTGTCAGCAAAAGTTGTTCCTTCAACTGACGCAAGCGATAGTCGAAGATGTCAATCAACGGCAGACCATCCAAAAGCAGAACGCGGTCACCGCGCTGCAAACCAAGATCAGCTGCGATGCTGCCCGGTTCGACAGCACTGATCAGATGGCCTTGTTGATTTTCCATTGACGACACCTCCTTTGCCAGCCGGGTTTTCTTTCCATGACACAAAAAGCAGCGAGCATGAATTCACCCCCGCTGCATCTGTGCGCTTTTTCTTTTTCAGTCACACGGCTGTGGCGCGTCGGCGAACATTGCTGAATCGAGCACCAGCCCTGCGATCCGATCAATGAACGGCGGACAACCGTCTGTCAGTTTTCCTGTTGTCCTGTCTTGATGACTTCGCGACCGTTATAATAGCCGCAGGTCTTGCAGGCTTTATGCGGCATTTTAAGCGTATGACAGCGCGGGCATTCGATCAGCCGGGGCACACTCAGTTTCCAGTTAGAACGGGCCCTTCCTGTCCTGGCCTTGGACCATTTTCTTTTTGGGTTTGCCATGTTCTTACACCTCCGTCAGGTTCGCCGGCATGTTTTTCATGCCTATAGCAGTTCTTTCAGTTTACTGAAAGGAGTATTGGCCTTGTCCCCGGCGGTCGCACAACCGCAAGGTTTTTCGTTCAGGTCGGCACCACATGTCGCACAGATGCCCCGGCAGTCTTCCCGACAGTAAAGCCGTAGGGGAATCGCCAGGACAAGATTGTCACGCAAGGCCGGAAGTAAGTCCACCGACCAGCCGGCGAAACGGTAACAATCCTCCGTTTCGCTGGTTTCCTCAGCGGCACCGGACCGATAAAGCTCATCGATATGAATGTCCAGCTCACAGCTTACAGGTTTCAGACATCGGGCACATTCACCTGTCACCGCAGCCAGC
>JAAYLM010000421.1 GCA_012521915.1 Oscillospiraceae bacterium
GCTGAAGGTGACCGTGGGATAAACCATTAAAGCGGCTCTTCTGAACTTTTGCTCTTGATCAGCTGATGCAGCTCTTCGATTTCCTGTTCGCTGAAATAGCGCCATTGTCCTGGTTTCAATCCTGCAAGTGTCATGTGCATTACGCGCAGGCGGGTCAGGTGCCGCACGGTATAACCGCATGCTTCGCACATGCGCCTGATCTGACGATTGAGCCCTTGTGTCAGGATGATCCTGAACACTGTACGGCTTTCTGCCTTGACTTGGCAGGGACGGGTGATTGTATTCAAAATTGGAACACCGCTAGCCATTTTTTCCAGAAATGCAGTTGTTAACGGTTTATCAACAGTAACCCGATACTCTTTTTCCTGACGGCTGCCCGATTTTAGTATTTTGTTGACGATGCTGCCGTCATTTGTCAGAAAGATCATTCCTTCGGAGTCACGATCAAGGCGGCCAACAGGAAAAACTCTTTCTTTCAGCCCTAAATAAGAGATAATGTTGTCGTGACGTCTTAAATCGGTTGTGCAGGTAACGCCGATAGGCTTGTACATGGCAATATAGATCATGTCCGGATCCTGCTGCACGGCCTTGCCGCGCACATGAACTTTTTGCCCTGGCAGGACACGGCTGCCTGGCTGTGCCACCTGATCAGCAATGGTTACATCGCCCGCTGCAATCAGGCGGTCTGCCTCACGCCTGCTGCAAATACCCTGGCTTGCCAGGTATTTATTCACACGAATGCCCGCGTTCTCCTGATCTGCTGTTTTTTCCGGACTCATTGGTCTTTTGTTCCTTTCTTGTTGTTTCCTGAACTGTGAGCATGGCTGACCGGAAACACTGGCGGGAAGCACATCATGTATCGATTAAGGGTCAGTTTTGCTAGCGGTATCATGACCGGTTTTTTTATGCCCACCTGTCCTGGGTGTCCTGGTTGTCATCAGCAGGGTTGCCCGCCCGTTTCAGCGAAAAGGTAAATACAGTGCCTTGACTAGGTTTGCTGCGGACTGTGATGGTTTGTCCCATACGCTGAAGTATTTCCCGGGCTATGGACAGGCCCAGGCCGGTTCCTGGCTGCTGATGCGCCTTATCGGCTTTGTAGAAGCGGTCAAAGACGTGATTTAGATCGCCTGGCGTGATTCCGACACCCGTATCGGCAACCTGAACCTGAACACGGGTCTGGTCCCAGCTGAGGCCTAATCTGATTTGTCCCCCCGCCGGGGTAAATTTCAACGCATTGTCGATAAGGATAATAAAGACCTGCTCAACGCGTTCCGGATCGCCCAGCACCAGCGGGCAGCTGTGGCGATTATCCGGCAGTTCCAGCGACAGATCCTGATCAGAGGCTTGCGGACCATAGCGCAAAGCCAGATCTTCCATCATGACACAGAGATTAAAGGGTTCTTCCTCTATCGACAAGGTACCTGACTGCAGACGGGATAACTCCAGCATGTCATCAATTAAGTGGGATAGGCGGACAATTTCCTGTAGAAAAATATCGTAATAACGATCACGGTCTTGCTCTCGGGAGACCATGCCATCTTTGAGTGGTTCTACCAGTGCACGCATGGCCGTGAGCGGAGACCTCAGCTCATGAGACACATTGGCGACATAATCACGTCTTGTCTGCTCCAGATGTTCTGACTCTGTAATATCGTGCAGTAAGGCAACGGCGCCGACAACGCTTGCTTTTTCATCGGTCAGCGGAGCAACTTGCAGACGAACAACGCGACCGTCAATGGCCAATTGGTGTATCAGGAGCGTGTTATCCCGCATGGCTTGCGCCAGCATATCGCCCAGAACAGCCACATCAGTCGGCCAGGTTGCCTTTTCTGCACTTTCAGGATCCAGACCGAGCAATGACCAGGCCGCAGGATTGGCTTGTGTACAGCAAACCTGCTGGTCAACCGCGATGAGCCCGTCGCTCATACCTTCTAGTATCTGTTTCAGACGATTGCGCTCCAGAACAAGATCCGCAATAGTCCGGGAAAGCGTTTGGGCGAGATTGTTCATGGTCATGGCCAGTTCACCGACCTCATCTTCCTGGTGGACATCGGCACGCACAGAGAAATCACCGGAAGCCATGGCCAGAGCGACATCACGGGTCAGTCGCAATGGTCGGATCAGACGGGCCGTCGCCAAATAGGCAGGGATGAGAATAAGCATGAAAACAAGCAGGGAAGAAAGGATAAGCGCGATCAGGATACTGTTATAACTGGCATTGAGTTCTTTCATGGGCTGTACAAAAAAAACGGCGCCAATGATGCTGCTGCGCAATCCAAAACGCAGCGTGACAGGCACCCCGATAAAGAGCATTTCGCTGGTATTCGGCTGACGCAGCCGGCTGGTGAACCAGACTGAAGTATATTCACCGGACAACAGCATATCCAGACGGCTGTCGATATGATCACGAATTTCCGGTTCTGCACCGGATGATTCTTTTGGCAGAGCGGTATTGCGAAACTCCCGGCTCAACCCATCAACAACAAAGATCCAGGCGTCAAAAAAATCAAGGGAAGAGATGAGCAGTTCATCGAAATAGGCGTCTTCCTGCAGGAAAGTATGAGCTGCCATATTGGCGATCGATTCTGCTCTGGGCTGCAGTTCATTGACCTTGATGCGCGTGAAAACAGGACGGGAAACCACACTGTATATCAGGGAGGTCAAAACCGCCCAGAGCAAAAGGGCGAACAGCAGTAAAGCGAGCACCCGGCGAAAAAAAACGCTTCTGAACATTCAGCGGAAAACCTCGAATTTATAACCGACACCATAAACGGTTATGAGGCCCCAGGCTGCGTCTTCATGGGAAATCTTCTGGCGGATGCGCTTAATATGGGTGTCCACAGTGCGGGTGTCCCCAAAATAATCATAGCCCCATACCTTCGAGAGAATTTGCTCGCGATCCATGACTTGACCGGGATGAGAAGCCAGCATGTGCAGGATTTCGACTTCTTTCGGTGTGCAGGCTACATTCTCTCCTTTGACTTTAACCTGATAATTGTCGATATTGATCTCCAGGCCTTCAAAGCGCAGGATGCTGCGGTTCTCCTGGCCTCTTTCGCCCAAACGCCGGAAAACGGCCTTGATTCTGGCAATAACCTCACGCGGACTGAAAGGCTTGACAATATAATCATCAGCGCCCAGTTCAAGCCCCAGGACACGGTCAATCTCTTCTCCTTTAGCAGTAAGCATGATAATCGGAACGTTGCTCTGCCGCCTGATTTCCCGGCAGACTTCGGTTCCGGTCAATTTAGGCATCATCAGGTCAAGGATGATTAAATCTGGCTGATCTTTTTCAGCCAGTTGCAGTGCCTGCTCGCCATCATAGGCGGAACTGAAAGAATAACGCTCAGCCTGCAGGTACAAGCCAAGAGATTCATGTATGACCGGATCATCATCACAGATCAGGATGTGCGGCGTATTTCCCATGGTTATCACCAGCCTCGATTTGCATTTTGCTGTTTTGTTGACAGTCAATAATCACTTAGATTATAACGCATAACCAGCTATCCATGGGTGTTTTGCCATGATTGTTCAATATTACCTACGGTATAGTATAATGGAGATCGTTTATGAGGAGGCTGCATATGTATCTGGCAGATCAATGGCAGGATTATCAACTGATAGATGCCGGTGAAGGGGAGAAACTGGAACGATGGGGCGGATATGTTATACAGCGCCCCGATCCTCAGGCAATCTGGCCGCGGGGCAGCTGGCCGGCTCCTGACGCATGCTATCATCGCTCAAACAGCGGCGGCGGTTCCTGGCAGATTAAGCACCCTGTCCCGCACGCCTGGTCTGTCGGATATGACAGCCCTGCCGGTCGGCTGACATTCAGCCTGGAGCTCATGGGCTTCAAGCATACCGGACTTTTCCCGGAGCAGGCTGCCAACTGGGATTTTTGTATTAAACTCATTCAAAACGCTGTACGTTCCGGCCGTTTTGTACGCGTACTGAATTTGTTTGCCTACACCGGTGCGGCAAGCGTAGCCTGCGCCGCGGCAGGTGCTGAAGAAGTCGTTCACCTTGACGCGTCCAAAAACATGAACGCACGAGCCAGGGAGAATCTGCAGCTATCTGGACATGCCACCAAGAATGTCCGTCTTATCAGTGACGATGCGCTTAAGTTTGTCGCGCGGGAACAGCGTCGCGGTCGTAAGTATGATGCCATTATCATGGATCCACCGGCTTACGGCCGTGGTCCTTCCGGTGAGCTCTGGAAAATTGAATCGGATTTGTACAGCCTTGTGGCGCAGTGCATGCGCCTCCTTTCCAGTCAGCCACTATTCTTTTTGATCAATGCCTATGCCACGGCACTGGCGCCAACGGTACTGGGTAATGTTCTTGATCTGCTGCTTTGCCCGGCTTATGGTGGGACAGCATCAGCAGAAGAACTATGCCTGCCGGCAAGTGCCAGGCGGATCTTATTGCCCTGCGGGGCGACAGGCCGGTGGGTTCCGTGACAGGACAGCCGGTCCCACGCATCTTGTATGAGGATAATCATCTTCTGGTCGCGCTCAAACAACCTGGTGTGCTATCCCAGGCAGACAATTCAGCAAGTGCTGATATGCTTACTTTATTGCGTGAAGACATTCGTGTGCGTTATGCCAAACCGGGTAACGTATATCTTGGCCTAGTGCACCGGTTGGATCAGCCGGTCGGCGGCGTCATGGTATTTGCCCGTACATCAAAAGCGGCAGCCCGACTCAGCGAGCAGATCCGTCAGCATCAGATGGAAAAGTATTATCTGGCTGTTGTAACAGGAAAACCGGATACTGCAGCAGACTGCCTGCAGGATAATCTGGTAAAAGACCGGCGACGCAACCTTGTGCGGGTGAGCCAGGATGAACATGGGCTTCCAGCCCGTCTGACTTTTCGTTTGCTTGCCACAGTGCAGGCCGGCATGCTGAGTCTTCTGGTCATCAGGCTGGAAACGGGAAGACCGCATCAGATCCGGGTTCA
>JAAYLM010000005.1 GCA_012521915.1 Oscillospiraceae bacterium
CCCTCATGATTATCGTTATAATAATCAGATAGGCTAAAACAATCTGATTTTGGTACAGGATGATGGCCCATGCAGACGCTTATCCATAATGTGTCCTGGATTTATCTGGTGGCTCTGGTGTTCGCCGCCTGGCTGGCTGCTGTCCTCTTTATCCGCGCCAACCGTTCAACGGTTTTTACCCTTTGTGCCACCAGCCAGGTCCTGATCGTGTTCAGTTTGCTGCGCCGTCTGCTGGAATGGTTCGCCCCCGATCTGCTGCTGGGCGGTTTTTTTATTTCAGCCGGCCTGATCGTGGCCTGCGTGGTTCTGGTCCTGCTGGCACAGGTGTTCTATACCGCTCTGACCGGCTTGCGCCTCAGCCCTCTTATCCAGATGATCAGTGGTGCAGGTACTTTTGTACTCATCCTGATTTCCTTAAGCCGCTTGTCCTTCATTCGCCAGGCCTACCGGGATCAGGCAAAAGAGGCCTGGTTTGTGCTTTATCTGCTTTTACCGCTGCTTTTGCTTTTGCTCAGCGTGGCGCTTTTGGGCTGGTTGATCAGGCAGCGGTCGCTCAACCTGACGAACCTGTCTTTTGAGCGGGTGATGTCCGTTCTGCCGGATGAGATCTTTGTGTTTGACCGGGAAGGTCTGCTGGTGGACCACAACAGCCGGGATTCTCAGCGTTCCCACTGCATGGACCGCGAACAGCTCGGTCAGGTTTTCCGGGCGCACTGCCCGCAGGGCTGCCGTGACTTGTTGCGTGCCTTGCTGCAACCGGGGCAGCGGGTTGGCGGAGAACTGGGCTGGCAGGATGAAGCAGAGGGAGAATCCATCTGGAGCTGGCGGTTTCAGGCCATCCGCGACCAGCATGGCCGACCGGTCGGCGCTATTTTGCTGCTGACCAACCTGACTGCTGTGCGCCAGGCCGCCCGATTGCTGGAAAAGCAAAATCAAGAACTGCGCAAAATCAATCAGCAGCTTTCCGACTATGGCGATCTGATCGCGCGATATGCTGAAGCTTCGACCCAGCAGGAAGTGGCCGCAGTGATTGATTCCTCCATCCGCCAGCGTCTGGAACAGGCTGGCCGTACGCTGGATACGACCTGTCAGGTTGAGCGGGATGAACAGCAGCGTCTTGTCGAAGCTGTCTTGCGTGACTGCCGTCAGGCTTTGCAGGATATCCGGGCGCTGGTCGGGCGCCTGACGCGCTGAGGTGATGACATGCTGACAGGAAACAATGCGCTGGCTTTTCTCATCGCGCTCACCTATCTGCCGACCTTGCTGGCCTTGCTGGTCATGGGACTGTTTGTTGTGCTGCGCGGCCGGCGCGCTGCCCTGCGCCAGATGTATGTTGCCTGCATCCTGGCCCTGGCTGTCTGGATCCTGGCTGTCCTGCTGCGGCTGCAGACGGCCGGCAACACCCTGATCTGGCTGACCTACTGCCTGCAATACCTGGGCGTCTGCTTGTTCGGCCTATGCCTCACCTTGTTTGGTATGACCTACCTCGGCGCTCAGGAGATGTCTGCCCGTATCGTGCTGCCTCTGGCCATCCCCAGTGCCCTGGTTTATCTGCTGATCGTCACCAATCCGCTGCACCACTGGTTTATCCGGCAGACCGATCGCTACAGCGTGACACCCGG
>JAAYLM010000422.1 GCA_012521915.1 Oscillospiraceae bacterium
CCCTTTACCCTTGCCGACATGGAGAAAATCAAAGGGATACGAACCTGGTGATGCAGCCTTGATCTGCCTTTGATCTGCCTTTTAAAACAGGCAGGCGCATCAAGCGTATGGCTTGCTGTGTCTGCCTGTCTTTTATGCCGGAACGCATGAAACCATCGGAGGCCGCTCTGGCTTGAGCGGTTCATTTCTGCTATATTGAAACTGACAGAAATGCTTCGATGAACAGGCCTTTTGGGTGCAACCGCCAGATCCATCTGGTTTATTCATGATCCGGGCCATACATCCGGACAATGACAAGGAGAACGGAAAAACATGAATCAAACATTTCAGGCAGGCTTCGCCCAGGTGGACATCACCCCGCCGCTGGGGGTTTGCATGGCCGGCTACTATGAGCGCCGGGAAGCGACCGGGATCATCAAACCACTCTATGCCGGTGCCCTGGCGCTGGCCGCTGGCGGGGAAAAATGGGTCTTCATCAGCTGCGACCTGATTGGCATTGACGCGCCTTACGCCCAGTCTGTACGCGAGCTGATCCGGGAACAGATCGGCCTGGAACCCAGACAGGTGCTGATCCACTGTTCCCATACGCACACCGGTCCGGTGATCACCTGGGAAGACGGAGCGGAAACCCTGGGCGCGCCGGACGATGCCTATAACGATATGCTGCGGCGCAAACTGGCCGATGTCACCCGCATGGCCCTGGCGGACCTGCAGGATACCGCACCGTCCATAGGCTTTGGTGAAGAACACGGTGTTTCCTTTATCCGCCGCTACCTCATGAAAAGCGGCACGGTTATGACCAATCCCGGCATTGGCAATCCTGATGTTGTCGCGCCAACCGGGAGAATCGACCCGACGGTCAGTGTCATCGAGCTGCAGCGGGCTTTCCCGCACCGCTCGGTTCTGCTGGTCCATTTCGCCCTGCATTGCGATACGGTAGGCGGCACGCTTTATTCCACCGACTATCCGGGTTATCTGCGCGAGGCTGTACAACGGCAGATGCCAAATCATGAGGTTATTTTCATCAACGGGGCTGCCGGCGATATCAACCACATCGACGCGATGCACCCCGGCAAAACCGGTGAAGGGTCGGCCTATACAGCGAAAATCGGCCGCATTCTGGCTGGCGAAGCCATCAAGACGGCACAACGGCTCCAGCCTTTTGCGGTTGATAAACTGCAGGCTGAGCTAACTTCACTGGAGGTGCCCCTGCGTTCCATAAACCCGGAAGAACTGGCCACAGCACAGCGCCTCATTGCCGATTTCAGTGCCGGACGCTGGCATTACACCGATATGAACGAGGTTGGCGAAATCGCCGACGCCTACCAGATTGACAATCTTTCCCGGCTGGGCGGCCGCATGGCCCTGGGCATCCAGCTGCTGACAGCCGGTGACCTGGCCATCGTCGGTGTGCCTGGTGAGCTGTTTGTGGACATAAGCCGGCAGATCCAGCAGAAGTCGCCGTTCCGGCATACCCTGATCGCTTCGCTGAGCAATGGATCTGACGGGTATTTTCCAACGGCCGAGGCTTTCCAGAGTGGCGGCTATGAAGCACAGAACAATCCCTTCACCACGGCGCTGGAGGATGCGTTGGTCGCTTGCGTCCTGGAGATGCTGGATCAGGCTGCATCAGCCGTGCGTACCTGATCTTTGGCTGATGTCATAACGATTGTTTATACCCCCTGTCCGTGTGCCATACAACCATACGGACAGGGGCTTTCCCTTGAGGAGATGAAAATGGGTGAAGCACAAAACAGTCCGCTGGCCGGCGTGCCGGTCACCATGCGTGCGGTTGTCACGTTTTTCCTGCCGATCGCGCTGAGTGTCTTCGTTGTGAGTTTCATATATCCGATTTTCAGCTGGGGCATCTCCCGTTTTGCACAGTCGAAAGACGCGCTTTCCGCTTTTTCGATCGCGCGCAGTCTCTTTTATATTATGGCTTCCCCCATCCTGGTTTTGCGCCAGACGGTGGTAGCCCTGGTTTCCGATGTTGCGTCCTATCGGGCTATCAGGAAATTTGCCTTGATCGTGATTGTCGCTAATTTTCTGCTGTTTCTGTTGCCCGGCCTGCCTTGGTTCAGCCCATTGGTTTTTGGCACGATCATGGGTGTGGAAGGCACGCTATTCAAGATGTCGCGTACGGTTTATCTGCTTTTTTCTGTGGCCATACTGCTGAACGGTTACAGCCTTTTCCTGCAGGGTCTGGCCATTCTGGGCAAGAGAACCCGGCACATTTTCTATTCCATGCTCATCCAGATTGTCAGTCTTGCCATCCTGTTGGGCTTTTCCACTGCTCTGCCCATGCAAAACGGTGCTGTTGCCGCGACTGCCAGCTACCTGGGCGGTCTCTTGCTGACAGCTCTTTATCTGGAAGTGATGGTTCATCGCCAGGCTGTGGCCGTGCTGGCCAGAGCGCCTGCAGCAATTATGCCTGCGGCCGCCCGCTCTGTGTTCAGTGTGGGGGGCACCTTGAAATTTTTCCTGCCTCTGGTCCTGGCTACCTTCATCCTGTGCATGGGTGTTCCCATGATCAATGCCACGCTGGCCAAGACCGGTCGCTCCACACTTTTCCTGTCGGCTTTTGATATTGCCTGGGGGCTGGGCTGGCTGATCGTCGGTATGACAG
>JAAYLM010000058.1 GCA_012521915.1 Oscillospiraceae bacterium
ACCGCTTTTTCGATATCAGCCTTGACAATCCGTCCGCCAGGGCCGCTGCCTTCGATTTGCCGTAGATCAAGATTGTTCTGACCGGCCAGTACGCGCGCCAGTGGCGAGGACCGGATGAAGCCCTCCTGGTCAGGTGTTTTCGGCTGATCTGCCGGGCTTATTTCGGATAAAGGCGCTGTCGATGGCTGTTTTGCGCCCTCATCTTCGCTGCCTGCCTGCCCGTCTGCCGCTTTCTCCTGAGCAGCTGCTTCTTCCAGCAGATCGCTAATATCCTCATCTGCTTTCCCGACAATACCGATCGGATCACCGACCGAAGCGCTGGAACCGGCCTCTTTGATGATCTTCAACAGAACACCGTCCACCGGTGATTCATAATCCATGGTAGCCTTATCCGTCTCCACCTCGCAAAGAACATCGCCAGAATGGATTTCATCTCCTTCACTGACTGCCCAGCGGGAGATAACGCCCGTTTCCATGGTGGGGGACAACGCCAGCATCAGTAGTTTCTCAGCCACAATTCACCCTCCTCGTCGTTTTCAGTTCAGGTTAAATCCTTGAATATTTTCACGGCTGCACGGCATTACTTGTCCAGGTAAAGTACTTTTCTGGCTGCTGCAACGATCTTGTCTACGGATGGCTGCACAGCTAATTCCAGCGTATGGTTGTAAGGCATCGGCACGTCCTCTGATGAAACCAGCTCAACAGGAGCGTCCAGCAGGTCAAAGCAATTTCTGGAAACGAGCCAGGCGACATGCGAACCAACACTGGCAAACGGCCAGGCCTCATCGATCACGACACAGCGGTTGGTTTTGCGGACCGATTCATAGACCGTCTTTTCATCGAGCGGGCGAATAGAGCGCAGATCGATGACTTCAGCGTCTATCCCCTGCTTTTCCAGAACGTCGGCTGCTTCCCCGGTTATTCTGACAGGCTTGGAAAAGCTGATCAATGTAACATCCTTGCCGCTGCGCTTGATGTCTGCCTGGCCAAACGGAATCAGGTACTCCTCGTCCGGCACCTCGCCTTTCCAAGCATACATCAGCTCCGCTTCGAGAAACAAAACCGGGTTGTCATCGCGTATTGCTGTTTTTAACAAACCCTTGGCATCATAAGGGGTTGCGGGGGCCACAACTTTCAGACCCGGTACATGTGCGAAAAGAGACTGCAGGGCCTGGGAATGCTGGGCGCTCAGGTATTCTGCCGGTCCGTTCGGTCCGCGGAATACGATTGGCAGACTGATTTGGCCGCCGGACATATAGCGCATCTTGGCCGCGTTGTTGATGACCTGGTCGAAGGCCATCAGCGAAAAATTATAGGTCATCCACTCAACAACCGGTCTCAAACCGACCATCGCGGCACCGATCCCGACCCCGGTAAAGCCTTCCTCGGTAATCGGTGTGTCAATGACACGTTTTTCGCCATATTTATCCAGCAAACCTTGACTGACTTTATAGGCCCCGTTATACTGGGCCACTTCCTCGCCTATGAGAAAAACACGCTCGTCCCGGGCCATTTCTTCGTCGATAGCTTGTCTGACAGCTTCTCGGTAGGTTATGACGGGCATATTGCCACCTCCAGTCATTTGAATCTGGTTTCTGAAAATCCCGGTCAAGCCAGGATATCCTCATACAGGGTTTCCAGTGCCGGTTCAGGACTGTTTTCAGCAAAATCAGCTGCGTCATCCGCAGCCTTGCGACTGGCCTGGTCCATTTGCTCGTAATCATCCTCAGTCAGCAATTCTGCGTCGAACATCGCCTGCTTCAGGATCAGAATGGGATCCTGCTGGCGATAAGAATCAAGTTCATCCCGTGTTCGGTATTTAGCCGGATCACTCATGGAATGGCCCTTGTAGCGATAAGTCTGGAATTCCAGCAAAGAGGGCAGCTGTTGCTCGCGTGCCTGCCTGACAGCTTCAGCGGTGGCTTCAAAAACGGACAGAACATCCATGCCGTTGACCATCTTGCCAGGGATCCCATAGGACTGTCCCATGATTGAAAGGTCATGAACAGATGAGACACGGCGGAAGTCCGTTCCCATACCATACTGGTTGTTTTCACAGATGTAGATGATCGGCAGGTTCCAGATTTTAGCCAGGTTGAGACTCTCGTGGAAAGCCCCCTGGTGGATTGCGCCGTCACCGAAATAGCAGAGGACGACACCCTCTTCTTCGTTGTAGCGGATTTTGAAGGCGACTCCTGTGGCAACCGGGATGTGACCGCCGACAATACCGTTGCCGCCGTACATGTGGTTGGCCACATCAAACAGGTGCATTGAACCGCCCTTGCCGCGGGAACAACCATCAATCTTTCCATAGAGCTCAGCCATGGCCGAACGCGACGACATGCCGCAGGCCAGCGCATGGCCATGGTCACGGTAGGCAGTGAGGACATAATCTTTTTTCAGGTCGAGAGCGGCGATCGAGCCAACCGCAACGGCCTCCTGGCCGATATATAGGTGGCAAAAGCCGCCGATCTTCTGAAGACCGTACATCTGCGCCGATTTTTCTTCAAAACGGCGGATCAAAAGCATATCCTCAAGCAGTTTGATGAGAAACGGACGATCGAAGTCTTTGACGTTTTTCATGGCTGCACCCTCTCCTGACTGAAATTCACGATTTCCATAAAACCCTTGACTGGAGCCTGCCAGCAGGCCTCCTTGATCACGGTCTCCAGAATGACAAAATCCGTATTGCTTTTGTTGACTTTCCAGAAAACGGTCAGTTTCCTGCCGATGGTTTCCATCACCTGGGCTTTAAGAGAAGGGTTATCTAAGACATTGATGCCGCCGCGAATGTTGATCACCTGGTCAAGAGCCCGGGTCTGCAGCATCCATTCTACCTGGTTGTTTTTCTCGAGTTGCATGATTTTCGGGAAGTCCGGCGCGGTAACGGCAAATAGCGTTTCCGGCCACGCAGATAGCAGAACCGGTGTCATCCAGCGGGCATGGGGCTGGCAATCGGCATCTGCGGTTACCAGAATCCCGGCTTTGGCATCCTCCAGAACCGCCTCGATTTTTTGCATCATTTCCAGTCTGTTCATGAGCATTACCTCCTCGTGTACTGAAGCAGATCTTACTGAGATCGATGGGGCGTCATTCTGCCGTCTGATTCTTATTCAACTTTATTTTACTATATCATTTTTTGTGCGGGACGTGTACTGCCCCCTGCGTTCGTTATTTCTGTATAGGCAGAACATCCAGGCGATTCCTCCTTCCAGAATCTGACTTGGCTTGACGGGGTGTTGCATTTAAGGACTATAATGATTATATCGTGTTCAGATTGTAGGATATTTATCGAATGAGATCTGACTGCTCGGCTTATACCAGAAAAAACATAGAACCAGATGTTATCTTTGGAAACAGGCAGCGAAGCAATAGCCTGGTGAGGAGGGAAAACGATGAAATATACGTATTTAGGAAGAACCGGACTCAAGGTCAGCCGCCTTTGTCTGGGAACGATGAATTTTGGCCCCAGAACAGATGAAAAAGAAACATGGGCAATCATGGACAAGGCTCTGGAGGTAGGCATCAATTTTTTTGATACGGCCAATACCTATGGCAAGCAGAACAATGGCCATGCCGGCTGGACTGAGGAAATTATCGGCCGCTGGTTTGCCCAGGGCGGCAGCCGGCGTGAAAAAGTGGTCCTGGCGACCAAAGTCTATAGTGACATGGAAGATGAAAAGGACGGTCCAAACCAGGCCCATGGCCTGTCAGCCTATAAAATCCGCCGGCATATCGAAGGCTCGCTGTCGCGGCTGCAGACAGACCATGTTGAACTTTACCAGATGCACCACATTGAACGTCATGCACCGTGGGAAGAAATATGGGGAGCTTTTGAAGCGCTCGTCAACCAGGGCAAGGTCTACTATATTGGTGCGAGCAATTTCGGGGCCCGCCATCTCGTGTATGCGCAGGCAATGGCCGAGAAACGGCATTTCCTGGGGCTGGTCAGTGAGCAGCACAAATACAATCTGTTGTGTAGGCTGCCGGAACTCGAGGTGCTGCCAGCGGCGCAGGAACTCGGGTTGGGCGTTATTCCCTGGAGCCCCCTGGCCGGAGGCCTGCTCAGCGGGAAAGCGCTCCATCCTGCTTCCGGCAGCGAAAGAGCTGTCGAAGCAGCAAAAGACATAACAGCATCCGAACGCAGACAGCTTGAAGCATTCTCAAAGCTTTGCCGTGAACTGGGTGAAAGTGAAGCCAATGTCGCCCTGGCATGGCTTCTGTCCCGTCCGGCTGTAACCGCTCCGATCATCGGGCCGAGAACACTTGAGCAATTTGAAGACACCCTGAAGGTGGTTAACATGGAGCTTTCTCAAGAGGTTTTGGCAAAGTTGGACGAAATTTTCCCCGGACCGGGTGGAGCCGCGCCCGAAGCATACGCCTGGTGAAGAACTGGAAAAAGCGAAGACCAGACTGACAAGGCGTTTATGGAAGACCTTTAAACCTTGAAAGCGTTGTGGCAGGAGAAACTCAGCCACGAGACCCGCGATTGCCCAGTCTCTGAGAAGCGCCTCAATCAACGATCATCCTCAATAGGCAATCTTCTCCTGGATGAAGGTCCCTTTATTCAGATCATCAAAGGCCTTGTTCAGTTCTTCGCGGGTGTTCATGACGATGGGTCC
>JAAYLM010000423.1 GCA_012521915.1 Oscillospiraceae bacterium
GCCGTAAAGTATATAGACGACAATAAAGGAAAAAGCATCGACATAGAGCATTTTGCGAATGCCGAAGCGGTCAACCCAGCGCCTCAGGGCCGGGATAAAGAAGATGCCGATAAAGGAGCCGATAATGGTCAGCAGGGCAAGGGTATCGGCTTTTTTGCCGAGCAGATCGATCAGGACCCAGGGTGCGAACACCATCATGATCTGCTTTTGTACGCCGAAGACGATGGCCAAAGCATAATAGTAGCGGTAGGCGCGGTTGAAGACCAGCTTGATACGGCGCCCCTTAAGCGAAAAGCGGCGGCCGGTCACCAGCGGTTCCCCGTTTTTATCCGGCATCAGGCGCATCAGGTAGACCAACAGGCTCAGGACGGCCAGGAAGAGGACAGCGGCTAAGATGAAGGTGGCTTTCAGCGGCGTTGTGAAGCTGAAAAAACCATTGCGGAACCCGATGAAGACGATCAGTCCGGCCAGCATGCCAAAGGCTGTGCTGACGCCCTTGAAGCGGCCGATCAGCTTGCCGGCGCTGCCATTGTCACGGATCATGTGCAGACCGAGCGAGTCCTGGAGCGGGTACCAGAGGTGTCCCCCCAAAGAGTGGATGAAGATAAAGATCAGCATGACCGCGAACGGCGGCGTCAGAAAACCAAGGAGTACGAGCCCGATGACCATGAGCGCCTGGGCCATGATGGCGATACGCAAATCACCCAGGAAGACCAGCAGAGAGACGATAAATACGCCGATAAAACCTGGCAACTCCCTGGGTATTTCGATCAGGCCCCGCTGCATGGCGGTCACATCATAGGCGTCCTTGAAATAGTTGGAAAAGACCGAATCTGACAGCCCGGCGCCCAGGGCAGCGAGCGCCAGAACAGCCATGTAGACCCAAAGGGACCGCTGGTAACGATCAGCATGTCGTATGTTCATGATTTTCCCCCGCCTCGCAGATTACCTGATTATACTGGATGCGACCGTCAGCTGTATAGATAAGCTGAAAAATCAGCAACAAAAACGCCACCCCTGAGGATGACGCTTAAGTGGTTTCTTTCACCGGCATACCTGTTTTTTCAATCGCCGTCATGACCATGGAAGCGATCACGGTTGAAGGTACCGCCGAGCCAACAGGACCGGGCAGGCTCAAGGCGGACAGGCTGACTAAAGGACCTTGCTGCCGCATTGCGTGCAAAAGCGGGCACCCGGCGGCAAAGGACGGCCGCAGGAAATGCAGAATTTCGCTTCTGCTGTTGCTGTGTTCGCAGCCGGCATACGCTCGGGCAGCTGTTCCCGGCTGCCGTCCGGGATGAACAGCCATTCAAGCGTTTCGCCTTCGTCTTCAGTCATGCCGATCGCGCCGCCGGGCGAGACGACATAGAAGCCATCCTCATCCAGGGGATTTTCTTCATCATGGGTCTGGGCGGTCGTCAGCAGACCAGGGCTGTCATAGCTTTCATCAGTATCGGCGAAAAACCAGTACCCGCAAAGCGTAGCGGCATATTCAGCTGCTTCCAGTAACGTGGGAAATGTTTTCATGATCTGACCTCCATCTAGCATTTTTTTATTGTAACACAACTTTCCCACAGACTTATCGGCGCTTTCTCCCGCTGCGCGTAGTGGGAAAGTTGTGTTGTAATGAACGAGCTCTCAGGGAAACAGGATAACTATTTGAAGAGCAGGTTGTTGCATTTTACACATCGTTCATTGGTGATTGGGTTTTTCGCTCTGCAGACATTACAGTAGATATGGCGGTCTCGTGATTTGTCATACTTTTCATAAGTGCCAAAAGCAGGGTGAAAGCGGACATGGTCACCGATCGCCAGATAGCTGTACATATCTCGTTCGCTGTCTCTTTCCACAATCGTCTTTTTGCTGCCGGAATCCGTGCGGATCACGGTGGTGTATTCTGTATAATCTTTATACGTCTCACTGCTACCATCGCCGGAACGATAATACTTCCGCTTTTTGCGGTTGTATTTGTCGATAACGGCACCTTCCCACATTGGTTTTTTAGAACGGGCCAGAACGATCAGGTTGATGATCAGCATGAGCAAGGCCAAGGCCACGCCGATAATGATCGCTTCGTTCAAAGGGTATTCCTCGATCAGCAGGCCTGCCGCCAGAAAGCCGACCAGTGGTACCAGGACCAGGATCCACATACAGCCGGCAGACGATTTGCGTTTGGCTTTGGCTGCCGCGATGATTTCCGGTTCATGGATCCGGTTGGAAAACCCAACCAGGCCGCCGGCAGCCGGAGCTGTCTGCTGCATGTCCGGTGTTCCCGTATGAACCGCCGGGGTGTCTTTGCTGACAGGACTACCGCAGTTGGCGCAAAATCCAGCGTTTTCCGGCAAAACGGTACCACAGTTGCGACAAAACATGACATGGACCTCCCTGTTTGAAGTGCTTTGATCGTCAGATAGCGTAAAATGACTGTATACAGTTTAACTTTCTTTATCCGGTTTGACCATTGGGTAGAGAACAGCCTACTTGTCGGCTGTGATGCTGCGCTTTTTATGTTCGGCAGCCACTTCCGCTACGCTTTTTTCCCGCAGCCGGGCCGCCCCGCGATAACCGGAACGGGTGGGCAGCAGGTTGCCTTGGGCGAACGTTTCTTTGGCCCGGGCGATCGCTGTGCCATACTGGGGCAGCCAGGCTTCCTGGGCGATCAGCATCTCATCGACCATCTGCCAGACTTCCGGCGGGTTGCAGACCGCACCGGTCAGCGGATCCAGCAGGGCCGCCTGTTTGAGCAGCTGAACGTCGCCCTTGACAGCTGCTTCCACGGCCAGCCGCTGCACCCAGACGCTCTGGCTGCAGATGGCCGCGCAGGCTGCAGGCAGATCACCCACCCGGGGCACAGAGATGCCGTTTCCGTCCACATAGCAGGGCACCTCGACGATACAGTCATCCGGCAGATTGGTGATGCAGCCGTTGTTAACCACATTGAAATGGCCGCGGTAGGGCCGGCGCGTTTCCAACCCTTCCAGGATAAAAGAGCCGTGCTCCCGGCCGCGTTCGCTGCCGTCGTATTTGCGGGGCGGTTCTGCCAGGATTTTGGGGTATTCTGTTTCAAACCAGTTGCGTTCTTCACGGGTGACGCGCAGATAGCCTCCGGTTTCCCCGTGGATCCAGCTGTCCAGGCTGATCCAGTCTTTGATCTCCTCAGGACGCTTGCGGTACCAGGCCAGGTACTCTGACAGGTGCCCGTTGCTTTCGGTGCTGTAGTAGCCGATGCGGCGCAGGATATCAATACGCACTTTTTCCTGCTCCTTGAGCACCGGATGGTTGAGAAAGCCCGCCAGTATCTGGTCACGCAGTTCCTGTCCGTTATGCTTCACGCTGATGTACCAGGTCTGGTGGTTGAGGCCGGCGCAGATAAAGTCCAGTTCCTCATGGGGGATCCCCAGCGCGTCGGCGATCTGGTGCTCACCGTGGATCTCTCCGTGGCACAGTCCGATGGTGCGCACCTTGCCGTACGCGTTGCAGGCCCAGGTGACCATGGCGTTGGGGTTGGCGTAGTTCAGGAGCAGGGCGCCGGGTTCGGCCACTTCGCGGATGTCCCGGCAGAAATCCAGCACGGCGGCGATCACGCGCTGTCCGTACATGATGCCGCCGATGCACAAGGTGTCGCCGACTCACTGGTCGACACCGTATTTCAGGGGGATGTCAATGTCGGTCTCGAAGGCCGGCAGACCGCCGACGCGGACCAGATTGATGATGTAGCGGGCGTTGCGGAAAGCCTCGCGGCGGTCGGTGGTGGCCTGGATCTGTGTTGTGATGCCGTTGGCTGCCAGATCACGCTGGCAAAGCCGGGTCACCTTGTCCAGGTTGGCGGCATTGATGTCGGTGAAGGCGATCTCGATATCGCGAAAAGCGGGTACCGACAGGATATCGGTGAAAAGCGTTCGGGTGAAAACCAGGCTGCCTGCGCCGATAATGGCCAGTTTAAAACTCATCTTGACACCTTGTGCCGTGCGGGTTCATGCACGATACGATCCTTTCTTTTGGGTGGCTGTAGCTTGACGGTGGTCGGAATGCCGGAGCAAACGACGGATATGGGCAGGCGGGAAGGTCTTCCGGTCGCGCTACCTGCCTGCTGCCATTGTAGCATGCCGCTCAAGCTGCGCCAATGTGCTATAATGAGGGTGATATCCGGCGGCGATCTAAAGCCGTCGTGGTCCTGTTTCAACGTTGGAAAGGAGGGCCTTTCATGGATATTCGTGAGCTTCTGCAAAAATCTGTTTATTTTGGCCTTGGGCTGGCCGCCTACTCGCGCGATAAAATCGAGTCACTGGTTGAGGACATGGTCCGGCGTGGCGAAGTCGCCCAGAAAGACGCGCGGCAGCTGGCCGCCGACCTGGTGAAAAAAGGTGAAGAGCAGCGGGAGGAGCTTCGTCATCTGATCCGCAGCGAAATCGCCGCCGCGCTTAAGGAAGCCGGTCTGGCCACAACAGCCAGGCCTGCCGGAGAAGACCGGCCCGCTGTTGAGTAAAGCATGAAGCAAAAGTCATTCAGCGGCCTGCGCTTTCTGCGTCGCCGCCACCACCTGAAGCGCTATCGCCAGATTATCAGTGTGCTGACAAAGAACGGCTTTGGTTTGCTGCTGGCACAGCTGGGGGTGTACCGTCATGTCTTCTGGCGCCGCCGCCCCCAGGCTGCTGAAGCTGAAGCCTCGGCGGCTGCCCGCTTGTCTTTGGGCGCGCGGCTGCGCCGTTCCTGCGAACAACTCGGTCCGACGTTTGTTAAGATCGGCCAGATCCTCAGCACGCGGCCGGATATGCTTTCCCCCCAGGTGACGGGAGAACTGGAGAAACTGCAGGACGCGGTTCATCCTTTCAGCTATGCTGAAGTTTGCCAGGTGATCCGGGAAGAAGTGGGGGATGAGCCCGGGCAGCTTTTCGCGTCCTTTGCCCGGGAGCCGCTGGCTGCCGCTTCTTTGTCCCAGGTGCACAAAGCACGTTTGCAGAGCGGCCAGGAGGTGGCGGTCAAGGTGCAGCGGCCCAACATCCAGGCACAGGTGGCGGTCGATCTGGAAATTCTGCGCGACCTGGTGCATTTCATTGTCCACCACACGCGTTACGCTGAGCGCTACGACCTCGTCGGCATGGTCAGTGAACTGGAGGAGTCGCTGCAGCGGGAACTGGATTTCACCCGGGAAGGGGAGCATGCCGATCGTTTCCGCAAAAACCTGGCAGCGGTGGAAAAAGCCGCGGTGCCGGACATCTACTGGGTTTATACCACGCCTCGTGTCCTGACCATGGCCCTGGTCAGCGGTCTGCGGGTCACCAATCGCCAGGCCCTGGAAGACGCGGGCATCAATGGCAGCGAGCTGGGCATCCGTCTGGCCCGGGTCCTGATCCGCCAGGTCCTGCAGGATGGTTTCTACCATGCTGACCCGCATCCGGGCAACCTCTCCATCCAGCCGGACGGCACCATCGTCTTTTTGGATTTGGGCATGGTCGGCCAGCTCAGCCGCGCGCGCCAGAAAACTTTGTCCCGCATGTTTGTCGGCATCGCCACCCAGGACAGCCACCAGGTGGTCATGGCGGTGGCCGATCTGGGCACCATGCAGCAAAGAAGCAGCTTGCGCCGGTTTGAGCAGGAAGTCGACAAACTGCTGGAGCATTACCTGTCCCTGCCCATAAATGAACTGGATGTCGGTGACGTGCTGGCCCATATCTTTCAGCTGGCTTATCGTTACCGGGTGACCATCCCCGGGGAGATGACTATGATTGCCAAGATGCTGATTACGCTGCAGGGGGTGCTGGACCAGCTGGATCCATCACTCAACCTGCTGACCATCATGAAGCCGATGGCCAGCCGCCTGATGTGGCGTGCCGAGACGATCGAGGATTTCGGGCATGGCCTGCAGCGTGGTGTCTTTGAATACGGCGAGCTGCTGCGGCAGACACCCTCTTTTCTCCTCAACATGCAGCGTAAGCTGGAAGATGACGACTACAACCTGCAGCTGGGCATCAAGGGCATGGACAAGCTGCAAAAGCAGCTGGACCGCACCACCAACCGCCTCTCGTTCAGCATTATCCTGCTGGCGGTGAGCATGATCATCGCCGGTATTATCATCGGCACCAGCTTCAGTGCCGGCAGCAGCTCGGCCATCAATCTGATCAATGATCTGGCCCTGCGTGTTGGTCTGGGTGTTGCCGGGGTCATCCTCATCGGACTGATTATCTCGATGTTCCGTTCACGCCGATCCTAAAACCCGGACAGGCCGGTCCTTCAGGAGCCGGCCGGCCGGAAATAACGGGAGAGAAACTGCTCCAGGCCGGCCAAGTAGTTTTCTGGTTCACTGAGCAGGCCGTTGGCATGGCCGGGTGTGCTGACGGTTGTCACCAGGGTCAGGTCAGGGTGGAGGCGCAACCGCTCCCTGACGACCGTGTCCGAGGCCGGACCGATCAGGGTGTCTTCCCGATAGTGCACCAGGTGAACGGGGATGTGGCAGTCTCCCAGCACCACGCTGTTGTTGATCTGGCGGCTGGAACCCGCGGACATGCGGATCGCGTAGGGGACCGTGCGGGCCAGGACCAGGCGGCTCAGCCAGTTTTCTTCGCTGTAGAGGGCGCGGATGGTGTTGTCCGGCGACAGGCCGGGCGCGTCTAAAAGCAGCCCGATCACATAGGACTGGTCAAAATCCAAATCGCGGACAGCCTTGGGCCATTCAGCGCGATCATCGTTGGGCCCGGGCAGGCTGTCCCAGGCCAGCAGCGCGGCCGATACACCGGTGCCAAAGCCATAAAGCAGCACATCGCGGGTCGGGGCATGTTGCCGTGCGAAACGGATGGCTGCCACGACATCCGCCCATTCGGCATAACCGTAGCCGGACAGTGCCCCGTCTGACTGCCCGCTGTGACGCAGGTCGAAAGACAGCACGTTAAAGCCAAGATCGGTCAGAAAACGGTAAAGCCGCGGCGTGTCCAGACCGAACTGAAGCCGTGTCCTGCCTTGATCGTGCACCAGGATGATGGTGCTGAGCGGTTCCTGGGTTGTGCGGATATACCAGCCGTACAACTGGGTCTGGTTGTCCAGTGAAGGGAAGTTGACCACGGAAAAGTCCGGCATGACGTTGCTGCTGATGCTTTGCAGCGGCTCGGATGCCCGGCGCATCACCTGATCTGCCGCGATGAAGGTCCAGCTGACACCTCCGATGAGCAGAAAAGCCAGCAGGGAAAGCAGCAGGATGAGCGGCCGGATAAAACGACCCGGCCGTCTGGCATAGGTGATGCGCTGGACGCTGTTTCTGCTTTTCATGCTGACTCCTGACGGTACGGATTTTCGCTGGTGACATTTTCCTTCTTCTGCGGCACCAACAGCTGGCACCGGCTACTGATTATACCATGAGGGGCACGATTGTGGTAGAATGGGAGGCGGCTTACGCCGACAAGACAGACGAGGGAGGACCGATACATGAATTTTCTCGAGGCATTGCTTTTTGGCCTGGTGCAGGGCATCACGGAATTTCTGCCGGTGAGCAGCTCCGGCCATCTGACGCTGCTGGGCCGCATCCTGCAGACCGACGAAACAGCCATGCTCTCCTTTACAACCCTTTTGCATGTGGGCACCCTGATCTCTGTTTTCCTGGTCATGCGCCGCGAAATTGCCGCCATGCTGCGTGACCTGCTGGGTTTGCGCGTGCGGCTGATCGTCCTGGCGACGATCCCGGCAGTGCTCGCGGCCCTGCTGCTGGGGGACCTGATTGACAAATTATTCGGCGGCGCCTACCTGGCCTGGTCTTTCCTGATCACGGGCATTGGCCTGGCGTCCACCCTGCTGTTGCGTAAGCCGGCTGATCCCGAAAAACCCATCGGCTATAAAGAAGCGCTGCTGGCCGGTGTCGGCCAGGCTGTGGCGATCGCGCCGGGCGTCTCACGCTCTGGCATGACCTTGACAGCCCTGCTTTTCAGCGGTATCGAGCGGGAGAAAGCCATCCGCTTTTCTTTCCTGATGTCCATTCCCGCCATCCTGGGCGGCTTTCTCCTCGATCTGGTGGACATGATCAAGGGCGAAGGCGCGGCCCTGGCTTCTTTCGGCCTGCTCAACATCCTGGGTGGCGTCGCGGCTGCTGCCGTGGCCGGATGGCTGGCCATGACCTTCATGCTGCGCCACCTTAAGCGGCGCGGTTTCCTGATTTGCGCGGCCTATGTTCTTCTTCTGGCTGTGCTGGTTTTTATCGACCAGACCTGGACCCACCTGGTCTTTGCCTGATGTGTGAGGTGACGATGCAACAGAACCTGTCCCATAATCCGGATGACCGGAAAGAAGCTACCGTGAAGCCCCGTGACTTGCTGGTCCTGGGTATTGAGTCGTCCTGTGATGAAACCGCCGCCGCAGTGATAAGCGGCCGCCGGATCTGTTCCAATGTCATCGCCTCCCAGGCGGATCTGCACCGGCGCTACGGCGGAGTGGTTCCGGAGATCGCGTCACGTGTGCATCTGCAGGCGATTATCCCGGTGATTGACGACGCGCTGCGCCAGGCTGATGTCAGCCTGGCGGACATCGACGTGATCGCGGCGACCTGCGGCCCCGGCCTGGTGGGCGCTTTGCTGGTCGGCCTGACAGCGGCCAAAGGCCTGGCCCTGGTAACCGGCAAACCCCTGGTTGGCGTCCAGCACATCGCCGGGCATATGGCAGCCAATTACCTCACCGACCCGCAGCTGGAACCGCCTTTCCTCTGCCTCGTTGTTTCCGGTGCCCACAGCCACCTGGTCCACGTCAAGGACTATGCCCGTTACCAGATCCTGGCCCGAACGCGTGATGATGCCGCGGGCGAAGCCTTTGACAAGATTGCCCGGGCCATCGGACTGGGCTATCCCGGGGGCCCGCTGCTGGACAAAGCCTCCCAGGGCGGCCGCACCGACGCACTGAGCCTGCCGCGCAGCCATTTCGCCGACAGCCTGGACTTTTCTTTCAGCGGGGTCAAAACAGCTGCCCTCAACGCCTACAACCGCCTTAAGCAGCAAGCCGAGCGCCAAAGTATGTCCTGGCAGGAGCTGTTGCCTTTGGCTGATTTCGCGGCCAGTTTCCAGCAGGCCCTTGTCGATGTCCTGGTCGAGCATACCGAACAGGCCCTGGCTCAAACAGACCTTAAGCGACTGACCGTCGCTGGCGGGGTCGCGGCCAATGCCTGCCTGCGCCGCAGTCTGCAGGCCATGGCTGAACGAGCGAACGTGACCTTGTCCTGCCCGCCGCCTGTCCTTTGCACCGACAACGCGGCCATGATCGCCATGGCCGGCAGCCTGGCCTACCGGGACGGGCGTGTTGATGACTTGTCGCTCAACGCTGTACCCTACCTTGATCTGGATGACGAGACACTGTCCCGTTCGCAAAACTGATGATAAAATAATACATAAATCGTTGTATATGCAGCATAGGGTGTGGATTATTCAGTAAGGTCAGTTGGGGACAAAAACGTCTGAAAAGAGAAATATCGCCTAAAAAAGGGCTTTTATCCTTTATTTGAACGCAATCATTGTGGATAACCCTGTGGATAATGTGTATAAACGTCGTATATAAGGGAAGAGGAGAAGAAACATGGCTCAGGAAAAGCGCAGCAATCAGATCGCGCAGAACCGCAAAGCCTATCATGATTACCATATAGATGAAAAAATGGAAGCGGGTATGGAGCTGGTCGGCACGGAGGTCAAATCGATGCGCCAGGGGCAAGTCAACCTCAGCGACAGCTACGCGACCATCCGGGATGGCGAGTTGTGGTTGGTCGGCATGCATGTCAGTCCATACGAGCAAGGCAACCGCTTCAACCACGATCCCCTGCGGGACCGCCGCCTGCTGATGCACAAGCGGGAGATCATGCGCCTTTACGGCCTGATCAAGCAGCAAGGCCGTACGCTGGTACCCACCCGGCTTTATTTCAGCCGCGGCCGGGTCAAAGTCGAGATCGGGCTGGCCCGCGGTAAAAAGAGCTTCGACAAGCGGGAAAGTGAAGCGAAAAAACAAGCCGACCGGGCCATCGAGCGCCGCCTCAAAGACCAGGGCCGCTATGCTTGACCCAGGATGGTGTTGATGGTGCTGAAAGGGAGCCTTGCCATGCGCCAAGCCTTGCTGGCCTCCAGTCTTTTCGGACAGAGCAGTCTGGCTTTGGCCTGGAACGGTTTGTTCTACCTGCCGCTGCTGGTTTCACCGGAACAGTCACCGCTGCTTTACCAGCTGCTCATCATGAGCGCGTCATTACTGGGCGGCAGTTGTGTTTTCTTTTTTTGCCGCTTCTATTACCGTGATATCAACCATACGGTTACCCGGCCGCTGGCGCTGGCGCTTTGGGCTATGACGCTGCTGACGACTTTTTTCGTGCACCAGGCAGATAGCTGGACCGGGCTGGCGCTCCTGCTTATCTCGTTGCTGGCGGTGCTTTATTTCCGCCCGATCATCAGGGGCAGGGGCGATCTGGCGTTCATCATCTGGGCGATCTTGTCCGGTCTGCTCATCGCCATAGGACTTGCCGTCCCGGTGCTGCTGTGTAACTTCCTGGTCTGCCTGGGCGGTTACCTGCTTGTGCACCGCCGCCTGGCCC
>JAAYLM010000424.1 GCA_012521915.1 Oscillospiraceae bacterium
GAGCAATATTGACCGCCTGCCACTTGGCAATATAGCCGAAACAATGTCCTTGCTGATTCTGTCTGACCCGGATATTGATTACAGCCTGACCCTGCTGGGAACAGAAGGCGAAGAAGTATTCGATCTGGCGGAAATCAGAAAAACACTTGAAGATGTTCCGGTGAATGATCCGACTGTGCTCGAATGGATCACCGGTTATCTGGAACAAAAAATGACCCTGTTTGGAGGTGCCCTGAATGAAATCATTAGCTGAACTCGAATCAATCCGGCAGAAAGCCAAAGAGAACCTGGCCGCGCGAAACAACGGCGGACGCAAAGTTGTTGTCGGTATGGCGACTTGCGGTATCGCTGCCGGTGCCCGCCCCGTGATGAACGCGCTGGTTGAAGAACTGCGTGTCCGGGGTATCCATGATGTCTCCGTGACCATGACTGGATGCATTGGTGTATGCCGGCTTGAGCCCATTGTGGAAATCATCGAGGAGAATGGCGACAAAGTGACTTACGTCAAGATGGATCCACAGAAAGCCAAACGTGTGGTCGCCGAGCATATCGTCAACGGTCGGATCTGTGCTGATCTGACCATTGGTGCCGCGGAACCTAACAAAGAGGCAAAGGCATAAGCTGCAGCCTATGTACGACAGCCTGATGGAGGTCTGAGCGGTGAATTTACTCATCTTTCTGGACGCCTTTAAAATACACAAGCTGCGTCATGAACGAACGGTACAGCTTTGGTTTGTCGTACTCTATGTCATCAACCTGCTGCCGCTTGTCCTACCCATCGGGGATAAGGATTTCTCGGCTCTGGTTGTCGCTCTGGAAAGCATGCTGGCTGGTGATTTTTCTGTGGAACCGGCCTGGATTCTTTTAACACCGGGGAACTGGCTGGTCTTGGGTCTGCAGACCCTGACCAGTCTGATCACCGCCTTTTTTTCACTGATGTACGCGACCCTTTTTATTGGGGAGAAAACCGGGCAAACGCCCCGTGAGGCTTTCAAAGCAACCCTTGCCGCCCTGCCGCGCCTGCTCCTGCTTGCTGCCGTGCTTCTTTTGCCGGCCATGTTGAGCGTTATGCTGGCTTTCATACCCCTGATCATCTTTGTTCTTATGATGTATTTTCTACCCTTGACACTAACGCTTGAACGCTGTCGTTTGCTGCCGGCTATGCAAATGAGCTATGAAGCAACAAAGCGGCATAAGCTGTTTATCTTTTTTATGCTGTTGGTTATGTCTTTCGTCTTGCAGCTGCCGCAGAATTTGATTTCAAACCTGGTGCGCTCTTCCTTGGCGTACTTTGTCATGAACACATTTTTCATTGTGTTGCAGGCCTTGGTAAATGGCAGGCTGATGGGTATTCTTTATCTGCATCTTGTAAAAAAAGAGCCGTTTGTGTTACCATCAAAACCTGATGCGTCTAAATAATCCGGCAAAACCGGCTGTTGACGGACCAGACACCGTTAAACAAAGAGGAGGAACACCCATGGCGGACAAAAAAGCGATCGCGTTGCAAAAGCACCGTGAATGGCAAGGGAAAATTGAAGTTGTGAGCCGTGCTCCGGTATCAAACAGGGACGATCTGGCTGTTGCCTATACGCCAGGTGTTGCTGAACCCTGCCTGGAGATATCCCGGGATGTGGATCTTTCCTATACCTATACACGCCGCTGGAACATGGTTGCGGTTGTGACGGACGGAACGGCCGTTCTCGGTCTCGGTGATATCGGTCCGGAAGCAGGCATGCCGGTCATGGAAGGGAAATGCGTGCTGTTCAAAACCTTCGGGGATGTCGATGCCTTTCCGCTTTGCATCCGTTCCAAAGAAGTGGACGACATTGTCAATACCGTTCGTCTGCTGGCTGGAAGTTTTGGCGGCATCAACCTCGAGGATATTTCTGCACCACGCTGTTTTGAAATTGAAGAAAAGTTGAAAGCCTGCTGCGACATCCCCATTTTTCATGATGATCAGCACGGCACGGCTGTGGTTACCCTGGCCGGGTTGATCAATGCGCTGCGTGTTGTCGACAAACAGATCAAAGACGTTCGTGTTGTGGTTAACGGCGCCGGAGCGGCGGCAATATCCATTGTCAAGCTCCTGATGGCCTGTGGCCTGACGGATGTCATCCTCTGCGATCGCCGCGGCGCGATCTATGCGGGGCGCGAAGGCCTTAATCCCTATAAGGAAGCAATGGCTGCCGTGACCAACCGTCAGGGCATCAAGGGTTCGCTGGCTGATGTGATGGTCGGCGCAGATATCTTTATCGGTGTTTCAGCGCCAAATGTTGTCACAGCCGCTATGGTAAGCTCCATGGCAGACAACCCGATTGTATTCGCCTGCGCCAACCCTGTGCCGGAGATCATGCCTGATGTGGCTGTTTCTGCCGGTGCTGCGGTCACAGCGACCGGTCGTTCTGACTTTGCCAATCAGATCAACAACGTGCTGGCTTTCCCGGGTATTTTCCGTGGAACCTTCGATGTCCGTGCCAGCGACATCAATGACGAGATGAAACTGGCCGCAGCCTACGCGATTGCCGACTTGATCAGCGCTGAGGAGCTTGGTCCGGAGCTGATCATCCCCTCTGCATTTGACAAACGTGTTGGACCGGCTGTTGCCGCCGCCGTGGCCGAAGCAGCAAGAAAATCAGGCGTCGCCCGTATCTGAAAGGCTTTTCCTTGGCACAAGCAAAACCAGGCTGAAGCACTCAGTCTGGTTTTCGTCACTTACAAACTCATCTTTCCCGCCCCGCGCAGCGGGTAGACTTATCAGGTACTGCTGTTTGACAAGCTGAAGAGGTATGATTCGAGGTCAAACAGCCTGCACAGCAGGGGAAAGCACCGATAAGTATGTGGTCAAGTTACGTTATGAACATTCAACCGCCGGCACAGCCGGCCAGAAAACGGAGGTCATCCGTATGGGCAATAGAGAAAAAATCCTCAGCCTGCTGGAGAAAAACGCACGTCTGACGAGCGATGAGATCGCTGTCATGACAGCGATGAAACCTGCTGACGTACAGCAGATCATTGGCGAACTGGAAGAGGAGAATGTGATCCTCGGTTATAGCGCTGCGATCAACTGGGAAAAAACAGCGCTGGATCCCGTGACCGCGCTCATTGAAGTGCGGGTGACACCGCAGCGGGACCAGGGTTTTGACCATATTGCCCGGCGAGTCTATCGCTTTCCCCAGGTCAAATCCTGTTACTTGATGTCCGGCAGCTTTGACCTGATGGTCATCGTAGAGGATACGACACTCAAGGCGGTTGCCCAGTTTGTTTCGGAAAAAATCGCACCTCTGGAAGCTGTTGTCTCCACCCAGACACATTTTATCCTAAAAAAGTACAAGATGAACGGTCTTGAATTCGTCATTCATGACCAGGATACCCGGGAGGCCGTTGTGCTATGAAGCTGGAACAGATGGTCTCGCGCACCGCCGGATCCATCCAGGCGTCAGCCATTCGCCGTTTTTTTGACATGGCCAGTGAAATGAAAGGCCAGGTCATATCCCTGTCAATCGGTGAGCCTGATTTTGTGACCCCCTGGAGCATCCGTGACGCCGGCATCTATTCACTGGAGCAGGGACGTACCCACTATTCGCCGAACGCCGGCCACCTGGCAGTGCGCGAAGCGATCGCACAATACATGCAGAACCGGTTCACCCTGTCGTATCAGGAGCGCGATGAAATCATGGTTACGGTTGGCGGCAGAGAAGCTATTGACTTGATGGTTCGGGCAGTGGTCAATCCCGGTGACGAAGTGATCATCCCGGAACCCTGTTTTGTTGCCTATGATGCTTGTGTGCGTTTGGCCGGCGGTATACCCGTTCCGGTGGCTTGTCTGGCGGAAAACAGCTTCAAGCTGACCTCTGCCCAGCTGGCCGGGGCCATGACAGAGAAAACGAAACTGCTTATCCTGGGCTATCCCAACAATCCTACCGGAGCTGTACTCAGCAAACAGGACATAGCCGGCCTGGCCAATGTCCTGAGCCAGCGGGATGTGCTGGTTTTGTATGATGAGCTTTATGCCGAGTTGTATTATGGCGACGGCTCCTATCATTCCATAGCAGCTGAACCGGGCATGCAAAGGCGGACCGTTGTGGTCAGCGGGTTCTCCAAGGCTTTTGCCATGACAGGATGGCGGATCGGCTATGCCTGCGGGCCGGCACCGCTGATTGCTGCCATGAACAAGATCCATCAGTATGCCATCATGTGCTCGCCTTCAACGGCTCAGGATGCTGCTGTAGAAGCCTTGAAAAACAGCGTGGCGCACATCGCGCCTATGCGTGAGGAATACAACCGCCGGCGTCGAATTGTTGTACATGCCTGCCGGGCTGCCGGCCTTGATTGTTTTGAACCTTTGGGCGCTTTTTATGTTTTTCCGGACATCCGTTCGACAGGCTTGTCTTCTAACCTCTTTTGTGAACGGTTTCTCCAGGAAGAGAAAGTGGCCATTGTACCGGGCAATGCTTTTGGCGAAAGCGGTGAAGGCTATGTCCGCATCAGTTATGCGGCGTCACTGGAAAATATCCAGATTGCCATGCAGCGTTTGCGCCGCTTTGTAGAAAGGAGTCAGAAAAATGCTGGAATTCGATGAACTTCGTCAGTTGATTGCCGAATTGAAAAACGGTATGGCAACACTGCAAGAAGCTTTATCCATAAACCAGACCACGGATGAGATCGCGGAGCTTGAAATAAAAGCACAGGAACCCGATTTTTGGACCGATGCGGCGGCCGCCCAGAAGACCCAGACGCGTATACGCCACCTGCAGAAGCGTGTGGATCAGTTTTCCCGGCTGCGTCATCAGCTGGAAGACCTGGAAGTGCTTTGTGAACTGGGTGATGAAGCTGAAGATGCAAAGATCGCAGAAGAAGTGCGTGAAGGTCTGGATAAAACCCGGACGCTTTATGAGAACATGCGGTTGGAAACCCTCTTTACAGGAGAACTGGACGAAAACAACGCGATACTCACACTGCATGCCGGTGCCGGCGGCACAGAAGCCCAGGACTGGGCAGAAATGCTTTACCGCATGTATTTACGCTGGGCGGATGCCCATGACTTCGAAGTGAAACAGCTTGATCTTCTGGATGGTGATGAAGCCGGCATCAAAAGTGTTTCCTTTATGGTGATCGGTGAATATGCCTACGGCTACCTTAAAGCGGAAATGGGTGTGCATCGTCTGGTGCGTATTTCGCCTTTTGACGCCTCCGGAAGGCGTCACACATCATTTGCCTCACTGGAAGTGATGCCGGAGCTGGACGATTCAATTGAGATCGATATTCGTTCAGAAGACCTTCGCGTCGACACCTACCGTTCCTCAGGCGCTGGCGGACAGCATGTCAACAAAACAGAATCGGCGATTCGCCTGACCCATCTGCCGACCGGTGTGGTTGTTTCCTGCCAGTCAGAGCGTTCTCAGGTGCAAAACAGGGAAACAGCGATGGGTATGCTCAAAGCCCGGCTGTATGCGCTGGCCAAAGCTGCGCAGATGGACCGCATTGAAGACCTCAAAGGCAATCAGATGGATATCGCCTGGGGCAGTCAGATCCGTTCCTATGTTTTCTGCCCCTACACAATGGTCAAGGATCACCGCACCGGCTACGAGACAACAGCAGTCGATTCTGTCATGGACGGCGACCTGGATGGTTTCATCAATGCCTGGCTTTCTGGTATGAAACTGGAAAAGTGACAGCTGACCAGCTGTATTTGACGAACAGCAGGTTGATTGATACTATTTTGGTGTCTTTTAACCGATTCAAGTTTTTCTGGACATGTATCGGTCGCACATGAAAAAGGAGACAGTCCTGCTGCACCCGACTGGCGGGCAGCGGCGGGCATATAGCATGAGGAGGTCGGCACATGCAAAAGGCTGTTCTGGTTGTTATGGGCAGTGACTCGGATTTTCCGGTCATGGAACCATGTCTGAAGACACTTGATTCATTTCAGATTCCCTACCAGGTGCGTATCTGTTCAGCGCACCGAAGCCCGGCAGCAGCAGCCAGACTGGCCCAAAATGCAGCCGGGGACGGGTTCTCGGTAATTATCGCCGCAGCCGGATTGGCCGCTCATCTGCCTGGTGTTATCGCTGCCTGGACATCACTGCCGGTTATCGGCGTTCCGATCAAAACAGGGGCGCTGGCCGGTCAGGATGCGTTACTGGCGATTGTCCAGATGCCAGCCGGCATCCCGGTGGCTACAGTCGCCATCGATGGCGCGGCCAACGCGGCTATTCTGGCTGTCCAGATTCTAGCCATTGCATCACCTGGACTGCAGACCAGACTTGCTGAGCATAAAGCTGCCCTGGCCGCATCGGTCGCTGAACGTCAGGATCGCCTGGATAAAAAGATTGCAGAACGTGTCTGAGGCGTCACGATGTTTGATATAGCAGTTTTTGTCTCGGGCGGCGGTACCAATCTACAGGCCATCATTGACCAGATCGCTGATCACCGCCTGTGCGGTGTGCATATCGCTTGTGTTGTGGCTTCGCAGGACCGTTGTTTTGCCCTGCAGCGCGCCCGTTCAGCCGGGATTCCCACGCATGTTGTGAAGCGGTCGTCTTTCACAGAACCGGCTTCTTTCGACCAGGCCTTGCTGAATATCCTGAGACCTTACCAGGTACAGCTCGTCGTGCTGGCCGGCTACTTGACGTTGCTTGGCCCTGACTTCCTGGCAGCCTATAAAGGACGGGTCATCAACATACACCCTTCATTGATTCCCGCTTTCAGCGGTACAGGCTTCTATGGGATAAAACCGCATGAAGCAGCACTTGCCTGGGGCGTGCGCCTGATCGGCGCTACGGTGCATCTGGTTGACACGGCGTACGACCATGGGCCAATTATTTTACAGAAAGCGGTTCCGGTTCTGGCGGATGACACCGCACAAACATTGCAACAGCGTGTCATGCAGGATGCTGAGCAAGTGATCCTGCCACAAGCAATCGCGCTTTTTGCTCAAGGCCGTATTAAACAGGAAGGACGGATCGTCCGTATCTTAAATGAAATATGAGGTGAAAAAGACATGAAACGAGCATTGATCAGCGTGTCTGACAAGGCAGGTTTGCCTGAACTGGCAGAAGCATTGGTTTCTCTTGATTATGAACTGGTATCAACAGGCGGTACGGCCGCGCTGCTGGCAGGGAAGGGTCTTCCTGTCACCGCGGTGTCAGATATTACGGACTTTCCTGAATGCCTTGACGGACGGGTCAAGACGCTCCATCCCAAAATCCATGGCGGCATTCTGGCTGTCCGTGATAACAAAGAACACATGGATCAGCTTAAGGCGCTGGCGATCACACCGGTTGACCTGGTTATCATCAATTTATATCCATTTCGCAGCACCATCATGAAGCCGGGTGTTGATCATGAAACCTGTATCGAGAACATTGACATCGGCGGCCCGTCGATGCTGCGAGCCGCAGCAAAGAATTACCACGATGTCACGGTACTGGTTGATCCGGATGACTATGGCCACGTACTCGAAGAGATCAGGCAGCAGGGAGATACCACGGAGCAGACCCGCTTCAGTCTGGCTAGAAAAGTGTTTGAGCACACCGCGGCTTATGATGCCCTGATCGCCGGTTACTTCGCCAGGCAGGACAGCCGTGGCGCGTGGCCAGAAAAACTGACCCTGACCTATGACCGTATCAACACATTGCGCTATGGCGAAAATCCTCATCAACAGGCTATTTTCTACCGTGATGCGCTGCCGGCAGCCGGTTCACTGAGTGAAGCAGAACAACTGAACGGCAAAGAACTTTCATACAACAATATTGCCGATACAGATGCCGCGATTGCCTTGTCGCGTGAATTTTCACAGCCGACCGTAGTCGCGGTGAAACACGCCAATCCCTGTGGCGTTGGCAGTGCTCCTGATCTGCTGCAGGCGTGGCAAAAAGCCTTTGAGGCGGATCCCGTCTCGATTTATGGCGGTATTATCGCCTTCAACCGCCCAGTTGATCTGGCTGTCGCCCAGGCCACCAAAGGCGTTTTTGTTGAGGTCATGGTTGCACCGGAGTACTCGCCTGAAGCTTTAGCCCACTTGCGGGAGCGCAAGAACCTGCGTGTCCTGAGGCTGCCCGGAATGGTCACACCGGCAGATCCCGGCAAACCGGCACTTAAAGCGGTTTATGGCGGCCTTCTGCTCCAGGATCAGGACCTGGCGACGCTCAACTGGGCTGACTGCCGCACGGTCACAAAAAGCCAGGTGGCAGAATCAATTCATGAAGACCTGCTCTTTGCCATGAAGGTGGTCAAGCACACGAAATCCAACGCCATCGTGCTGGTCAAAAATCAGCAAACGGTCGGTATTGGGCCGGGGCAGGTCAATCGAATTACAGCCCTGGGTATTGCTGTCCAGCAGGCAGGTGAGAAATCCACGGGTGCCATACTGGCCTCCGACGCGTTTTTCCCGTTCCCCGACTGTGTGCAGGCTGCTGTCGCGGCCGGGGTCGCGGCTATTATCCAGCCTGGCGGGTCCATACGAGACCAGGAATCCATTGATGCATGCAATGAAGC
>JAAYLM010000425.1 GCA_012521915.1 Oscillospiraceae bacterium
AATCAGTAAGCTCCAAGCAGTACTGAAAGATCAAGATGTTATCATATGAAGGCTTATCGTCGTATTGATTGAGTGATCATTCTCATCAAGCTGCCCCCATTTACCGGGTTGGTAAATCCACAGGCTTTGAGAATCTGCACAGCATACGAACTTCTGCTGCCACTTGCACAATACAAGATTATTTTTCTGTCCCTGGCGCCCAATTCATCGAGCCGGCTTTCTAATTCATCCAGGGGAATGTTGATTGCTCCCGGAGCAGCTCCATAGGCAAATTCCTCGATTGAGCGGACATCGACAATGAGCGGCTCGTTGGAAGCTGGCTTTTTTTCTTTAGTTGATAACGTTGCAGCGGCTTTTTCTTCTTGCTGTGCACACGCGCCAATTTTCTTGGGCTTCGGGTCTGGAAGATCCAGTTTGAAATTGGTCGGTGTTACACTTCGCGCATATCCGGACAAACTGGCAAAACCGCCGCTGACATTCAGTACTTGATTAAACCCTGCGCCAATAAGCATTCGAACCGCTTGATGCCCTTTCTTTCCCGTACTGTCATAAACCACAATCATCCTGTTCTTAGGCAGCAATTCATGTAGCTTTGACATTAAAATTTCAAGCGGAATGTTGACCGCTTTGTCAACGTGTGCTTTTTCATAATCAAAAATATCCCTAACATCAAGCCAGTATGCTGTTTTCCCTTCAAGATAATCATCTAACTCAGATACAGTCATTGCTGGAGAATATCCTGATATTCTGTTTTCAGCAGCAAAAGCCGCCATGTTGATTGGGTCATTAGCACTTCCTAATGGAGGAGCATAGGCAAAGTCCATATCAGCAAGATCGGAAACCGTCAACTTTGATGCCGCCGCTGTTGCCAGGACGTCCAGCCGTCTGTCGGAACCAGAATAGCCAGCCGTCTGTCCGCCCAGGATTACACCGGTATGCCGGTCATAGACAATGAGAACAGCTACCATTTCGGCGCCGGGATAATAGGACACATGATTTTCTTTGTGAATGACGATTGCGTCAGCGTCCAGACCAGCAGCCCGAGCTGCTTTTAATGAAAGTCCGGTGATACCTGCCACAGCTTCAAATACACGAACAACAGACGTACCCGTCGCACCCTTGTATGGGTGTTTTCCGCCTAACGCGTTTTCCGCAGCTATTCGACCTTGGCGGTTGGCCGGGCCAGCCAGCGGAATTCTAATTTTTTTATTATAAATTCTGTGTTCCAGTTCGATCATGTCACCAGCGGCATAAATATGGTCATCACTGGTTTTCAGCATTGAATCCACCAGTAAACCGCCTGCTTCACCGATCGCGAGACCGGCCTCTTGCGCTAGTTTCAAGGTTGGACGCACACCTATGGATAAGAGAACCATATCAGCATCGATTTGCGAACCATCGTCAAGTGTCACACTTTTTTTACCAATTTCGGAAACCGCTTTGCTGGTCTTAAGATCAATCCCATATGCGCTCATTTCCTGCTGGATAAAACCGGCAATTTCGGCTTCCATAATGGACATGACATGTGGCATCATTTCGACAACGGTTACGCTCAGACCGTTTTTCACCAAGGCCTCAGCCATCTCCAGACCTATGAACCCGCCACCGACAACAACGGCGGACTTTGGGTTATTATTGTCAATAAATGATTTTATTTTATCCATGTCTTCGAGTGTCCAAAGCTGGAAAACATGGCTGTATTTTGCTCCAGGGATAGGCGGGCTAATAGGGCGGCCTCCCTGAGCAAGAATCAGTTTCGTGTATTCATATATTTTCATTTCACCTGTTTGAGCATCGACAGCGTGAACAAGTCGATTTTTACGATCAATACGTGTCGCTGTGGTATTTACATAAACAGTGGTTTGGTATTGCTCATGGAAACTTTCGGGACTTTGCAAAATAAGTTTTGACCGGTTTTTGATATCTCCGCCAATATAGTAGGGCAAACCGCCATTGGCAAACGAAATATCCGGACCCGACTCCAAAATTGTTATTTGCGCATCAGACGAAATCCTTCTCGCTTTTGCGGCAGCGGTGGCCCCGGCAGCAACGCCTCCGATGATCAATATTTTTTCCATAGAAAAACCCTCCAAATGAATATCTCCATTTACGAACATTACATTCAACAGTTGTTTATGCTATCAATATTTAAAATGAAAATATGTGACAAATGCACATTGGAAAACAAAGATGATGCTTATACCTTGTCTTGCAGTTGCACCGTGACTGATAACCAGCTGCGCTTCAGTCAGGTAAAATCAGCTCGCAGTTCGTAGTATAATGAAAGAAATATGATATTCTGTTAAGGCATCATTGCGGAAAAGCTATAGACGGCGAACAGTGGCATGGATTGGGGGATTACGGTATCGTTTATAAGTTTAACACGGCATTATCAGGGCGTAATCAATGAATCGCTTGCTGATTATCGCGGACGACTTTACCGGTGCGCTGGATGCAGGTGTGCAATTTGTGAAAGCCGGGCTGTGTGTTAAAGTTTGTTTATGGACTCAGTTTGACGCGTCTATTTTGGATGATGGCTGTTCGGTCTATTCGGTCGACTGTGAATCACGTCATATGAGCAGTGATCAGGCTTCAAAGCGAATTCGTCAGGTTTGTCAGCAGGCCGTTGCTCTATCTTTCAAATATTTCTATAAAAAGACGGATTCTACCTTGAGAGGCAATATTGGTGCAGAAATCACAGCCTGCCTGGAGACGGTTCAACGAAGCCAGCCTTTTATTTTTATCCCGTCATATCCGAAAGCAAACCGCATGCTCAAGAATGGCATCATGTATGTGAATAATGTCCGTCTTGATCAGACCGACTATGCTGACGATCCTTTGAATCCGATCACAGAAGCATCGGCCAGCTCATTATTTCGTGACAACCAGAATCTTCAGATGAGCGTCCTGAGCGAGCCCTGCTTTGTCGACACAACGTCTATGGAAGAGCATGATCAGCCTGATCTGTATATTCTTGATTCTGACAGTGATACCCAGCTTCGGCGCATCGCAGACTATCTAGCTGAGATAAAATGGCTGAAGCTGACCGGTGGCTGTGCTGGATTTGCGGAATTTCTAGCGGAGATCATAGCCAGCCAGCCAGGCTGGGCCAGAATAACATCAGACGCTGCAGCGGCATCACCGCCGGGCTTGCTTGTCATCTGCGGTAGCGTAAATCCGCGGTCTTTACGGCAGATCGATCAATTCATCAGTGCTCATCCGGACCATGTCCGACATACCTTAACAACTGAACAGAAGCAGCAGAATTTCTGGCGCTCTGATGATGCGAAGGTATTGATACATCGATGGCACAACATATTGGAGCAGCAGCTACCGGTGATTGTGCAAACGATTGATCGCCATACGTCATTCGATCAGACGATTGACGAACAAGCGGTTGCAGTCAGCCTGGCACAGGTTGTGAAGCTGCTGGTCGCAGAAAACACGCGATTTTCATTGGTTGTTTTCGGTGGCGACACGCTGTTTTCGATCGCCCGTGAACTGGATTTTCACTTCCTGCGTCCTTTACAGGAGGTGACTTCGGGTGTAGTCCAGTCGCAGGTCAAGACTGATACAGGTACGATGATGCTCTACAGCAAAGCCGGTGGACTCGGTCATGACCAGGTCTTGCAGGAAATTGATGGGTTGATCAGGACAGCTGATCATAGCAGCAAACCACAGATAGAGAGGACTTAGGCATGAGCACGAAACAAATCGCAGTGACCATGGGCGACGCGTCTGGCATCGGACCTGAACTGGCATTGAAAGCCTGGAAGGAGGGTCATTTATCATCAGGAGTCTTCGTGATTGGCGACCTTTCTGCCTTGAAAGTCTGCAATCGGACGTTATCATTGAATGTTCCGTTATGTCCTGTGACGGATC
>JAAYLM010000426.1 GCA_012521915.1 Oscillospiraceae bacterium
AAGTCAAAAAACCATTTAAAAGGACGATTGGCGTATCGATAGGCCTGTTGACTATTCGTCGCCCGGTAAAGGGCGGTTCGTCGATGTTTCAAATCCATCACCACCGCTCTGCCGGCAGGGTCTGACGGTCTGTGGTTGTTTTGCCGTTTTTATCGGTCCGACCCTGACAACGTCATGATTTTAACTTGATCAGCTTGTCAAAGCAACTGCTATACGGTCAGTTATCGGGTTTTTCTGCCTAACTTCGTCTTTTGCCCAGAAATGGACGTTGTTTTTATGGCTTACTTGTTGATTCTGTGTTGCCTGGTTGTTCCAGTGCCCATTCTTCCCCGGAGATCTGCGTGATCACATGTGCTGGCCAGGTTTATTTATGATAGGGTTCATTATTCATGATCCTGAATGCCCGGTAGCATTGTTCAAGCAACAGCAGACGTGCCATCTGATGCGTCCAGGTCAGCTTTGAAAGGCAAAGGCGCTGCTGAGCTCGCTCCAGAACATGCCCATGCAGTCCGCAGGCACCACCTATGACAAAAACCACATGGCTGCCACCGGCTTCAAACCAATGATTCAGGTCTAGGGCAAGCTGCGGTGAGTCCACCTGCCTGCCATTTAAGTCAAGGGCAACCACATAATGCTGTGGACGTATATGCTGCAGCAAGGCTTTTCCTTCCAGTGCCAGAACCTGTTCTGCGGGACGCTGTTCAGATACGTCCTGGACGGTGATCAGTTCGACCTGGCAGTATCGTTTCAGGCGTTTCACATACTCAGCAACACCAGCTTTTAGCCAGGGTTCCCTGGTGCGGCCGGGCACAAGGATGGTCATGATCAAAGCCATACAGGATCACTGACCGCAAAACGCCGGGCAACTGATATCATGACATCTTCGCCAACCTGCGCGTTGATCGCGTTCAGATGCCGGCCGACAGTCAACATGGCCAGTTCAGGGAAGTTGTTATCTTTGCTCAGGTGAGAAAGAATAAAATGTTCCGTTCCCTGCTGCAGGAGTGCGGCCACGGCATGAGCGCACGCTTCATTGGACAGGTGGCCAACCGGGCTGTTGACACGCTGTTTCAGCAGAGCTGGATATGGACCAGCCATCAGCATGGCAGGATCATAATTGGCTTCAATCAAAACGGCCTGGCTGCCGGACACTTGCTCAAGCAAAGATGGTGTCACCTCGCCGATATCTGTCATGAGCGAGACGGTTCCTGAATCTGTTTCCAGACGAAATCCGGCTGATGCAACTGCATCATGGGGCGTGGCAAAACTCGATATGGCAAAACTGCCGATTGAGAATGAACCGGTTCGGTCAATGATATGGACCAGGGACGGATCCACTAGCCCTATGCTGCCCTGCATGGCCTGCCAGGTAGGCAGGTTGACAAAAAGCGGTAATCCATAACGGCGCATCAGGACACCAATCCCCAACACATGATCACTGTGTTCATGGGTGACCAGCAAAGCTGTCAGTGAATCAGCTGACTGTCCCAGCGAAGCCAGCGCTTTTTCAACGGTGCAACAGGAAACACCGGCATCAATCAATATGTTGGTGTGCCTGTCGCTGATCAGGACAGCATTGCCGCTGCTCCCACTGCGCAAGGGACAGACCAGCACCCGCTTGTCCATTAGTTTTCCACCCGGGAAATATCTGCACCCAGCTTGCGCATTTTGTAGACAAAGTTTTCATAACCACGCTCGATTTTGCTGATATCTGTCACTTCTGTCTCACCGGCGGCAGCAAGGCCTGCCAGAACCATGGCTGCTCCTGCACGAAGATCACGGGCCGTCACTTTAGCGCCAGTCAGCTGCCCGCCACCTGTCACAATCGCGACATGCCCGGCCAGCATGATATCTGCCCCCATAGTCTTAAGGTCATCAATATACTGGAAACGGTTATCCCAAACGTTTTCCAGCATTTTACTGCTGCCTTCCGCAGTACAGAGCAATACTGTCGTCTGTGGCTGTAGATCAGTGGGAAAGCCTGGGTACGGCATGGTTTTGAAGTTGGCTGGCTGGAGTTTTTGCCCTTCTTTCAGCCATACACGGATCCAGTCGTCACCAACCTCTACCGAGACGCCCATTTCTTCGAGCTTTGCTGTCAATGGTTCCATATGCCGGGGGATGATGTTGCGCACCTTAATGTCACCTTTAGTCATAACACCAGCCAACATATAAGTGCCAGCTTCTATCTGATCTGGAATGATGGAATAAGTCGCGTTACCTTTGAGTATCGGTGTCCCTGTGATGCGAATAACATCCGTGCCGGCCCCGCGAATGTTGGCACCCATGGTGTTGAGAAAGTTGGCCACATCGACAATATGCGGTTCTTTGGCCGCATTTTCAATCACGGTGGTCCCCTCAGCCTTGGCTGCAGCAATCATGATATTGATGGTGGCACCCACGCTGACAACATCAAGAAAAATATGCTCGCCACGCAGTTTTTGTGCCGTAACATTGATCTTGCCATATTCAATCGTCACCGTCGCGCCCAGTGCCTCGAAGCCTTTCATATGCTGGTCGATCGACCGGTTGCCAAAATTGCAGCCACCCGGCATGTAGATGCTGGCTTTGTTCATACGCCCCAAAAGCGCACCCAGCAGGTAATAAGAGCCGCGAATGCTGCGCACGATATCATGTGTCGCTTCACAGGTCGTTATGGTCCGAGGATCCAGCAGAAGCACGCCATCCGCCTCCCGCCGCACCTGGGCACCCAGGGCTTTGCATATTTCGAACATGGTGTTCAGGTCGGCAATGTCCGGCAGGTTTTCCAGCCGACACGGACCGTCCAGCAACATCGCCGCCGATATAATACCCAAAGAAGCGTTTTTAGATCCGCTGATGGTAACATCACCGGTCAGGCGATTACCGCCTCTGATAATAAAGCTGTTCAAATGTTTCTCCTCCTGCAGAAGGCGTCCGCATGCACAATCAGGGAGCCTTCTTTAGTCTATAACACTACCTGATCGGCTGTTCTGCCGAATGAGCTGCCGGATCATCAACCTCACTGTATTCCTTCAGCGTCTGAAATGCTTTTGTATCCGCAAGATCCGGATTGCCTTCTACCTTGTCACGGTCCAACAGCCGGTCAAGGATATGGTCTATCTGCTGCCGGGTCAGGTGAGCAAGGTTGGGTTCGTCAATCTTCAGGTCACGTGCTATTTCCAGCAATTCACCCGCTGCGGTCTGATGCAGAGGGTCAATTGGCGGGGCGCTGAGCTGACAGGCATTTATCGTATCCTGCATCACTTTTCGGGCGATTGGTATCATGACAGTAAATTCAGTACCTTTGCCCAGTGTACTGTTTACACTGATCCGTCCTCCGTGCAGCTCTACAAGCTCCCGGGCAATGGACAAGCCAAGGCCAGTACCGCCAAACATACGCGAACCAGTCATATCCACACGATAGAAGCGGTTGAAAATATGGGGTATGTGTTCCTTTTCGATGCCAAATCCCGTGTCGGACACCTTAACATAGACATCATCCAGAAGATAGCTGATGTAAACTTTGACAGATCCGCCTTTTTCAGTATATTTTATAGCGTTTCCCACCAGATTGGTCAATACGCGTTCCATGGCTGTCCGATCGACAAAAACCAATGGAATCCGGGAAAGTGTGAAACAATCCAGATCAATAGACTTATCCTGTGCCTGATGCTGGAGGCGATCAACAACCTGGCGAATCACCTGCGGCAACTCCAGCAGTTCCAAACGGACACGAATGCCGCGGCTGTCGATGCTGGAAAGCAGGAGCAGATCCTCCACCAGCCGTTCCATTCTCAGTGCATCATCATGCACACGCCAGATATCTTTACGGACAGCATCCTCGTTTTTCTCACTCAGACCCCACTCGAGCAGGGATTCAGAATATGTCTTGATTGTAGTCAGAGGCGTTTTCAGCTCATGGGAAACGTTGGCGACAAATTCTTTACGCTGCTTTTCTTCCCGTTCCTGATCGGTTATATCCTGGAGAACAACGATTGTCCCGGCCCTGCGCCCTTCATCAAATCGTGATTCTTTAAGGCGAATACGCAGGATCCGGTCTTCATGCTGGACAACACCACTTATTGAAGCGTTACCCAGGAGCGATGCTGCCTGCAGCCCATTTTCCTGACCATAACGACTGAGCAGATCCGTGATGGTTTCGGGCTCATTTTCCGGGGCCAGCATTTTGTGGGCAGCAGGGTTGCTGTTGATGCGAACACCATCACTGCTGTAGGCGATCACACCCACGTCCAGATCAGCGAGGATCGCTTCCGATTTGTTGCGCTCATCAATAAACTGTCGCACCATCATGGATATCTCCCGGTCTTTACGCCGGCGATACCGCCTGTTCATCAGATAGCACAATCCTAAAAACAGAAATGCTGTCACCAGACTGGCGACGACAGCCCAGACAATTTCTCTATGACCGGCAGCCCAGGATCCTACCTGGCGCAGATCCAGAGCGATCTGAACGCCCTTTTGCGTGAAATACACCTGTTCACCCATCGTTCAGTGTTAAATCCTTCCTCTTGCCCCAGGCAGGCTTTATTCCTGTGCAGGGTTCTTGTCAAAGTAATAGCCGACGCCCCTCTTGGTTAAGATATACATATACTGGTTCTGATTCGGCTCAAGCTTCTCCCTTGTCCGGCGCACCGTTACATCGACAGTGCGAACATCTCCAAAATACTCGTATCCCCATACTTTTTCCAGGAGCGTTTCCCTGGAAAAAACCTGGCCGGCATTCTGCGCCAGAAAGCGGACCAGTTCGAATTCACGCAATGTTAATTCAATCACTTCACCAGACCGTCTCACCTGATAGGCCTCGTGATCAATTTCCAGATCACCAAACTTCATGATTTTCTGGTGTTCAGCCAGATTCATATCCGCCAGGCTGACGCGCCTGAGCTGCGCTTTGACACGGGCGAGAACCTCGCGCACACTGAACGGCTTGGTTATATAGTCATCCGCGCCCAGCTCAAGGCCAAGTACTTTGTCGATTTCTTCGCTTTTGGCTGTTAGCATGAGGATCGGCACACTTGTCTGCTGACGTAGTTTCCGGCAGACATCAAACCCATCCATACGCGGGAGCATGCAATCCAGCAGAATCAGGTCCGGCTTCATGGTCAAGCCCATCTCAAGACCCTGAGCACCATCATAGGCGGCAATGGTCTGATAACCTTCACGTTCCAGATTGGCCTTGAGAATATCAACAATATTATGCTCGTCGTCCACAATCAGGATTTTGGCACTCATTATACCGTCCCTCCATCTTCTTACTGTCAGGCCACTCACCGTGAAGCATATTTCCCTTAATCAAAACCATTATATCATGACTTTTCACGATTGGCTTTATATAAGAAAACAGGATCATCGGTTTGTGAACCGATGATCCTGATATAATCCGGCGAAGACCTATTTTCCCGGGCCGTTACCAGCCAAGTATCGTGGGCACTAGAGAGCTTAACTGCTGTGTTCGGAATGGGAACAGGTGTAGCCTCTCTGTTATATTCACCGGAAAGGATGAGGGAACAATGCACCCTCAGGACTGCATAAGGGAGGAAGAAGGAAGACAGGGAGAAAGGAAGCAAATGGTGGAAGGCTCAACTGTTCTTCAGAATATCTGAAGGATTGAACCAGAAGAAACTTGTGGTCAAGTCCTCGACCGATTAGTACCGGTTGGCTGAACACATTGCTGTGCTTACACTTCCGGCCTATCAACCAAGTAGTCTACTTGGGGTCTTACCATTGCTGTGGGAAATCTCATCTTGGGGCGGGTTTCACACTTAGATGCTTTCAGCGTTTATCCCGTCCAAACTTAGCTATCCAGCCGTGCCACTGGCGTGACAACTGGTGCACCATTGGTTTGTCCATCCCGGTCCTCTCGTACTAGGGACAGCACCCCTCAAATTTCCTGCGCCCACGATAGATAGGGACCGAACTGTCTCACGACGTTC
>JAAYLM010000427.1 GCA_012521915.1 Oscillospiraceae bacterium
GCCTGTACAGGTGTCCAGAAGATGAACCGGCCCCCCCTGGGTGTGTCTGCCGTTTTTCAGGTGTTCATGAACGATACAGCAGGCGGTCTCCACAAGCACCTCACTGTCCGGCCGGGGCACCAGCACACCGGGTCCGACCATAAAAGCCAGCCCGGAAAACCAAACTGTTCCAAGCAAATAGCCAAGCGGCACATGCCTGGCATGCTCTTCCACCATCTGGCGCAAACCAGCTGCTGTTTTAGCTTCAACCGGCTGCTCAGGTGCGGCAAACAGCTGTGTCTCGTTCAAACCAAGGGTATGGCAAAGCATCTGCCGTGCTTCACCGGCAGGATCAGGGACACCGACGCGGCCTAGTGCCCGGGTTAATTCCAGGCGCAGCAGCCTGACTGTCAGAAGAGGTTCTGCCATCGTTTCCTACCAGCGATCGCTGCCGGCACGCGTCGGCTTAACAGCCTCCAGGGCGGCTATGGCAACCTCCAGCATGCCGCTGTCCGGCTCAGCAGTTGTCATGCGCTGCAGCCAGAGTCCTGGCCTGGAGACAGCCCTGGTCAGCCAGTTGTCATACCGGCCGGCCAGCCGGATGATCTCGTAGGCAATTCCTGCGACCAGCGGAACCAGGGCAAAACGGATCAAAAGGTTGATCCAGCGGCCCCACCAGCCAACCAGAGAAAAAACAATGATGCTGATGATGATCACCAGAAACATGAATGCCGTACCGCAGCGTGGATGGAAACGACTGTAGCCTTTCGCGTTTTCCACCGTCATCGGCTGTTCAGCCTCATAGCAGGCAATCACTTTATGCTCAGCGCCATGATACATCCATACGCGCTTAATGTCCTGCATCCGATTAGCCAGAGCCAGGTAACCGACAAAAAGCATGATGCGTATCAGACCTTCCAACAGGTTGGAGGCGATGACGCCCATGTTTAGCCACTGGCGCACAAAGGAAACCAGGAGATTCGGCAGCAGAATGAACAAAGCCACGCTGAAGAGAATACCCAGGGCAGCAGATCCGGTCAACATCAGCTCCGTATGGCTGCTGAAAAAGCGATCAAGAGCCTGGCTCACGCGGTTTTTGCCCTTTGCCGGTCCTGTGCTTTGTTCATGCAGCGCTTCGCCGCCGGCAGCACTGTCCGCGTTCAGGGAAAGCGCTGCTGTAGTTGCAACAGCAGCAGTTTCTCCTTGCGTGTCACTTTCTTCAGCAAGTTCCGCGGATCGCAGCAGCGCTTTGGTTCCGCTGACCAGCTGGCGGAACAGCCGGATACCGCCACGCAGGAACAACCAGTTGGCGGCTCCTGTGAAGCGGGTCATGGGCATTTCTTCAATCACAATGGAACCGTCCGGTCGGCGGACCGCCATCGCCTTCTTCTCCGGACCAATCATCATCAACCCCTGGATCAGCGCCTGGCCTCCGATGGTTGTCTTGCGCTTGCAGCTTGCTGATCCGTTATTCCGGGGATCTGGTTTGTTTTTTTTCATGGGTCAACCTCATGGTCTCAGCCTGAACAACGCCCTGACGCAAAAAGAGGTCTGACCTTCACCAAACCTCCCTTGCAGCATTATTGCCGTTCCATACGTTTCTTAAACTTATCAACACGTCCGCCCGTGTCCACCAATTTCTGGCGTCCGGTAAAAAACGGATGACAATTCGAACAAATATCCACACTCAGGGTTTCTTTGACGGAGCCGGTTTCAAACGTCTCCCCGCAGGCACACTTAACTGTGGCTTTGCCGTATTTGGGATGGATGCCTTCCTTCATTGCTTTCACCTCGCTCATGGATGCAGCGCGCAGCCTTGCTGTTGGCTTCACTGCGTATGCCGCACCAGATTCTCGCCTATTGCGCAGTCGATTCTATTATATTTTAACAGGCTTGTCAATCATCATCGTTCTGGTTGCCATTTCCGCCGCGCCGATAGCTGCTGTTGTACCCGCCATTGTTATATGAGGAGCCGCCATTGTTATATGAGGAGCCGCCATTGGCCCCTGTTCCGCTGGCCGGCCTTGTGCCGCGCATTGCCTCGAAGACATTTTTGTCATTAAAAGAAACATTGACCGATGAGATGAAATGTTCATTGTTTTTCGTTTTCAACAGCAGGTTGATGATCGCCTCTGTCACCGCGGCGGTATCCAGCTGGCTGAAGGCCTTACGGATCGTCCAGACAGCATCGAGCTCACGGTTGTTCATCAGGAGCTCTTCGCGGCGTGTACCTGACTTGTTGATGTCGATCGCCGGGAAAATGCGTTTCTCAGACAGCTTGCGGTCCAGATAGACTTCCATGTTGCCGGTTCCCTTGAATTCTTCGAAAATCACTTCATCCATGCGTGAACCGGTTTCAATCAGCGATGTCGCGATAATCGTCAGACTGCCACCGTTTTCGATGTTGCGGGCCGCGCCAAAAAAGCGCTTCGGTCCGTACAAGGCACCGGGATCCAGACCGCCGGAAAGGGTACGCCCTGTCGGGTTGATGGTCAGGTTATATGCCCTGGCCAGGCGCGTCATGCTGTCCAGCAGGATAATGACGTCTTGTTTCAGTTCGACAAGGCGCATCGCGCGCTCCAGCACCAGTTCAACCACCTTGGTATGGTTTTCCGGGGTCTTGTCAAACGTGGAATAAACCACTTCACCATTGATCGAACGCTGCATGTCTGTTACTTCCTCCGGGCGTTCATCAATCAACAGAACGATCAGCTTGGCATCCGGGTTGTTCACACTGATGGCATTGGCTATTTTCTGTAAAAGGATCGTCTTGCCGGCTTTCGGCGGCGATACAATCATGCCGCGCTGGCCTTTTCCGATCGGAGCGACCAGGTCAATGATACGGGTAGACAGTTCGTTACGCACGTTTTCCAGGACAAAACGTTCATTGGGGTAGATCGGAGTCAGCCGGTCAAAATGAGGGCGGCGGATCATTTTTTCCGGTGGATGACCATTCACTTCCTTGATGTACAAAAGAGCCTGATACCGGTCGTTCTCCCTCTGCAGGCGGACTGGCCCACTGACAAAATCGCCTGCCCTCAAATTGAAGCGCCGGATATATTGCGGTGGTACATAGATGTCCTTGTTGCCCTGCAGGTAATTGTCCCGGCGCAAGAACCCGTAGCCATCCGGCATGATCTCCAGGACACCACCCTGTACATCATTATTTTCCAGATGCTTTTTTTCATGGGACGCATCTGACAGAACATCAGCCGGTGCTGTTTTTTCGCCCTCCGGCGTTTCAGCTTTATGTCCGGGCTCAGCAGGTTCTGCAACCGGTCGGGCAACGTCAGACTGATCTGCCGCAGGCTTATCGCTGTCGCTGCTGGCTTCGGGTTTGCTACGGGCTGTGTCCTGATCATCGGTGCCAGGCCTGATCGGTCGGGTCGTGATACGTGAGCGGGGAATCCGGGTCATTGCCCCGCCGACCTCGCTTGTCATACGCCGGTTTCCGTCCGCAGTTGCCGCCACTTGGCCTGCCGTTTCTTTGACTTCTTTTTCTGTCGCTGCTTCTGCCGCTTCTGGTGATGTGTTTTCTGTTGTCACCTGGGGCATTTCAGCAGGTGCGGCCGTTTCACCGGAGACAGCGGCTTGCGTGTCTGCCGGAGCTGACGCGTCAGGGGTGCGGGTTTGTGCCGGAACGTCGCCAAGCTGCAATTGGCTGGCTGACTCTTCAGCTTTTTTTCTGGCGGATTGCCTTGTCCGTGAGGTGGTGCGAGAGGTGGTACCTGTTTTCCTTTTTTGATCCGGAGCAGTCTTGGCCACCGGCGCTGGTTCCGTCTCGACATCATCCGTCTGGCCAGTCTTCTCACTTTTTGTGGGCGCTGCCTTCTTCGCTGTATTGCCGCTTGCACGTTCAGTCGCCGGTTCCGGGACCGGGTTGCTGTCTTGTTGTTTTTTCCTGGCCACTCGCCTGGTTTTTCTGGCGGGTTCGCTGCCGGACACGCCTGCATCGGGTGTCGCTGCTGCTGCCTGGCGGGTGCGCTTTTGTGTTTTGCCGGTCTTGACGGACGGCTCTTTTTTGCTGTCCGCCTCCCCGGGCGTAAGGTCAGCGGGCTGCCCGGTGCGCGCCGGTTGAGCGGCTGGCTGGTCTGGAGACGTTTGCTCTGGGGTTGCCGGTTCAGCCGTCGCTGCCGCTTTAGCGTTTTCCGCTTCAAGGAAAGCGATAAGGTCGGCTTTGCTCATGCGTCTGGCCTTGGATACGGTCAGCAAACCAGCAATCTGGGCGATGGCAACCAGATCCTCTTTGCTTTTACCGGCAATCTTGAAAGAAGGCATAATATCACCTCATGATAGCTGCGTTCAGGCAGCGTGAAAACTTGGATTGACAGACTATCCAGAGACACACGAGCGTTATTAATCTGAACGATCCAACTGGGGGATCAGACGTTAAAAACGTGTGGTAGACAGAAATTGTCATCAGAAATTAACTAAATTATATCGTTTGCAAAATTTCGCGTCAAGATAATGCTGTTTAAACGACGATAAATCTAGCAAATAACTACAGAACAACCATTCCCGGCCGTTCCGTTTGGGCACAAAAGCAAAAGGCAGTCATAATTAAGACCGCGCCTTCCCCCGCATTGCTACGGCGGGAAAGACGCGGTTCATTGATCAGATGTTTTTTTATTCAGCTATCGCTCAGCGCAGCGAACTTGTCCATCATGCTGAGTGCTTTTCCTGTGCCAATCGCGACGCAGGATATGGCGTCTTCGGCAACAACAACGTCAATACCTACTTTGGCCGCGAGCATACGGTCCAGACCGTAAAGCAGCGCGCCGCCACCTGTCAGGACAATACCGCGCTGGCTGATATCCGCCATCAACTCAGGCGGTGTCCGCTCCAGAACGGAATGGATGGACTCAAAAATCTGGGCAATGGGCTCTTCCAGAGCTTCAAGCATTTCTGTCGATGTAACAGAGATGGTAGCCGGCAAACCAGTGATCAGGTTGCGCCCGCGCACCTCCATGCTTAGCTCCTCATCACGAGGATATGCACAGCCGATGTTGATTTTCAACTCTTCTGCTGTCCGTTCGCCAATCAGGATATTGTGCTTGCGCCGCACATGCTTGACAATCGCTTCATCAAAACGGTCGCCGGCGACTTTAAGAGAAAAATCAACAACAGGCTGGCACAGCGATATCACAGCGATATCGCATGTACCGCCGCCGATGTCAACGATCATGCTACCACAGGCTTTTGTGATGTCGATTCCGGCGCCTATCGCCGCGGCGATGGGCTCTCGGATGAGGAAGACATCTTTCGCGCCGGCATGTTTACAGGCGTCCTCAACCGCTTTCTGCTCGACCGGGGTGATCACACTGGGCACGCAGACAACAATCGTCGGTTTGAAATAACGGGCAAAAATACCTTTATTGACGCGTCCGATAAAGGCCTTGAGCATGACTTCAGTTACTTTGAAATCGGAGATGACACCATCACGCAATGGGCGGATGGCATCGACAATGCCCGGGGTCCTGCCCAGCATCAGGCTGGCGGTTTCGCCGACTGCCAGCACTTTGCCTGTCTTGGAGTTAATCGCCACCACAGAGGGCTCGCGCAGGACAACACCGCGTCCACGCACATAAATAAGCACGGACGCTGTGCCCAGATCAATCCCTATATCCATACCTAAACCCATATAAAACCTCTTTCATCAAGAAAGCGTTCATCCATCGCTGCCGATATCTGGAACGCCACAGCCAGCAGCCATTCGTTCTTTGTGGACACTGCTTTACAATGATACAATAGCTTCATCAGATAATCAACACAACACCGGATGGATTCCGCTGCCAGCAACAGCCGGAGCCTCCGGTTATGAGGAGTTGCCCATGCTCAAACTGCTGGCCTGTCTGCTGATGCTGATCGACCACATCGGATTCTATTTCGCAGACCGTCTGCCCGCCGGGGCCGTGCTCTTAATGCGTGCCACCGGACGCCTGGCGTTTCCCATATTTGCCTGGATGCTGGCCCGCGGATACAAGCGCACCCGCAACCCCCTGATCTACTTTGTCCGCATGAGCGCCTTTGCAGTATTTGCGGAATTCGCCATCCGTTTCGCCCACAACCTGACCGGCATTTCTCTGGACGGAACCAATGTGCTGGTTACCTTCGCTCTGGCCATCGTCCTCCTGACCGGATACCATCTGGCCACACACGCCTACCTGGATATGGTTGCCAGCCTGCGCCCGATCGCACCAACAGCCAATACACTGCCGACGCCATCCCGTTTCGATCTGCGTGTCAATCCGGGCGGACTTTCACTGGATCCCCGCATTGGCTTACCTGTCGGTATCGTGGTGATTATGATCGCTGTAGCCGCCACCCTCTGGTTGAAACCGGATTATGGCCTGTTTGGCCTGGCCAGTGTTCTTGTCTTCTATATTGTTCAGGAAAAAGCTGAAGAACAAAACCAGCAGAAAAGAACGCTGCAGGCTTTTATCGTACTGCACGCCCTGTTCCTGCCTATCCGGCTCTTCCTGGAGCACTGGCCGGCTGACTGGGCGATTCTGCAGTGTCTTTCCATTCTGGCGATTCCGCTCTGCTACCGTTTCGACAGCCGGAAGCGGCCTAAGGCTCTGCTTAAATATTTCTTTTATTTTTTCTACCCGGCCCATATCGTCCTGCTTTGCCTGCTGCGCAACCTGCTGTGACGCCGGTCTACAGTCGTTGCCGGTCCAGATGGCATGCCGGCCACCACGCTGCTACAGTGTAAAAAGCCGGCAATATCTGGTAGAATAACAAAAATAAACGTTAACTCAAAGCGAGGGATCATCATGGCTTATTCTGTGGAAACCGACCGCAAATGGCAAAAACACTGGGAAGAGATCGGATTAAACCGTTTCAACCCTGACAGCCGGGCGCAAAAGCTTTATGTACTGGAGATGTTCTCCTATCCATCGGGCGCCAACCTGCATGTCGGTCACTGGTATAATTACGCGCTTTCCGACTCCTGGGCCCGCATGAAAAAAATGCAGGGGTACGAGGTCTTTCAGCCCATGGGCTTTGATGCCTTTGGCCTGCCCGCGGAAAACTACGCCATCAAGACAGGCATTCACCCGCAGGACAGCACCCTGGCCAACATCAAGACCATGAAAAAGCAACTCAAGGAAATGGGTGGGCTCTTTGACTGGGATCACGAGCTGGCAACCTGCCTGCCGGACTATTACCGCTGGAACCAGTGGCTGTTTCTCAAGTTATATCAGCGAGGGCTCGCCTACCGGAAAAACGCGCCGGTCAACTGGTGCCCGCACTGCAATACGGTGCTGGCTAATGAGCAGGTTGTCGACGGTGCCTGCGAACGCTGTGAAACAGACGTCCAGCGGAAAAATCTGACCCAGTGGTTTTTCCGTATCACGGATTATGCCCAAGAGCTTCTGGATGAACTGCCATCAATCGACTGGCCGGATAAAACAAAAAAAATACAGATCAACTGGATCGGCCGTTCTGAAGGCGCTGAGTTGTCTTTCCTGGTTGACAAAAACGACAAGCAGTTGCTGGACAACGACGGAAAACCGTTGCGCCTGACGGTCTTCACCACGCGCACAGACACCTTGATGGGTGTAACCTATGTCGTCGTTGCGCCGGAAAGCGATTTATGCGACGCACTGACTACAGAAAGCTGCCGTACAGCTGTCACAGCCTATCGTGAACAGACAAGCAAGGTATCCGAGATCGACCGCCTATCAACGGTCCGTGAAAAAACCGGTGTCTTCACCGGATCATATGCCGTACATCCGATCAGTGGAGAGCGCGTCCCAATCTGGACCGCTGACTATGTCCTGGCCGGCTATGGCACCGGCGTGGTCATGGCGGTCCCTGGCCATGATGAGCGTGACTTCGCTTTCGCGACCCGCTTCAGCCTGCCGATCAAACGGGTGATACGTTCCGTGGATGGGTCTCCGGATGACCTGCCTTTTGTGGATAAAGGCATCCTGACTGAGAGCGGACATTTCAGTGGCTTGTCCTCTGATGAAGCCATCATGGCGATCCTGGCTGAACTCCAGCCCCGAGGTATGGGCGAGGCAAAAATCAACTATCGGCTACGGGACTGGCTGGTTTCGCGCCAGCGTTACTGGGGAACACCCATTCCCATTGTCTATTGTGACCATTGCGGTGTTGTTCCGGTCCCGGAAAATCAGCTGCCGGTGGAACTGCCCTATGATGTTGCCTTTACACCCGATGGCGAGTCACCTTTGAAAAAAAGCAGTACGTTCATCAACACCACCTGCCCGTCCTGCGGCGGGCCGGCCTCCCGTGACGCGGATACTCTGGACACTTTTGTCTGTTCCAGCTGGTATCAGTTCCGTTACGTTGACAACAAAAATGACCAGGAGCCATTTTCCAAGGAAAAAGTCAACCGCATGTGCCCTGTTGATAAATATATCGGCGGCGCGGAACATGCCGCCATGCACCTGCTTTATGCCCGCTTTATCACCAAAGCGCTACGCGACATGGGCTACCTGGATTTCAACGAGCCTTTCCGTTCTCTGGTCCATCAGGGGACCATTCTCGGCGCTGACGGCCAGAAGATGTCCAAGTCACGGGGCAACACCATTTCACCAGATAACTACATCACGCAATATGGCTCAGACGTGTTTCGCATGTATCTCGGTTTCGGTTTTGCCTACACCGAAGGCGGGCCATGGAACGATGACGGCGTCAAGGCAATCGTCAAATTCCTCTCGCGTGTTGAACGACTGGTCGATGAGGTCATTGCTTTGCCGGGTCAAACCGCTAAACAGGCCGCGCCCGACGCTGAAGCCAAAGATCTGCAGTATGCCCGCCATTATGCCATCCGCGCAGTGACACAGGACGCGGAACGATTCCAGTTCAACACATCCATTTCACGTATGATGGAACTTTTGAACGCGCTCAATCAATACCAGAAACATAGGCTCGCCCGACCTGGTCTGCTGCGGGAAACAACGCAGGACCTGATCTGCCTCATGGCACCGTTCGCACCACATTTTTGTGAAGAGCAATGGGAAAAACTAGGTCAGGGCGATTCTGTTTTCCGCCACGCCTGGCCACAGCACGATCCCGCCGCATTGGTGCGCGACACCGTAGAGATCGCGGTTCAGGTCAATGGAGCGATTAAATATCGCCTGGATATTCCAAGCGATGCCGATAGGCAGGCGGTCGAAGCCATCATCAATGCGGAGGAACGAACCCTTCAGGCGGTCGGTGAACACTCAATTGTTAAGTTCATCTATGTTCCGGGCCGGCTGGTTAACCTGGTCGTTCGTTGATGCCTGATGGATAAAGGACTTTTATACTTGATAACCCTGCTGGCCGGACTGGCCTGCGGACTGGTAGTCAGCCGTCGCTGGCGCCCGCTTCTGGCGGAACATTGGCGCGCGCTTTTCCTGCTGCTGCCGGCTATTGTGGTTTCGTCACTGCCGTTCTTTCTTTATACCTATAAGCCTGAATGGATCGGTACGGATGACCGCCGTCTGCTGCTATCGCTGATCCTGCTGCGTTTTTTGCTTTTCGGTCTCTTGCTTCTGCTCAACCTTCTGCCTGCCCGCTGGTTCTCCGCACATCCGGGCAGCGGCCTTACCATACTGCAGAAAATCTGCCTGCTGCCGCTTTTACTGGGCCTTGCCGGTGAAACCGCGGTCCTCCTGATCAATCAGGGCTACTGGCCTGTCGCTGAAGCTATTCTGACAGAAAACGCCAACCCGGCCTTTGCCGCCGGTGTCCGTAATGATGCTTATGTATTCCTGCGTGTCATCGACAATGAAACGTACCTCCCCTGGCTTGGCCAGATCTGGCCATGCCCCTGGCCGGCCTCGTGGCGCCTGGCCGCATTGCCGGCCATCAGCCCAGCAGAAGTGCTCTCAGCCGCTGGTCTTTTCCTCATAGGCATCAGCCAGTTCTTCCCGGCCGGCCTGGCGTCGCCACTAGAAGGAAAGCAGCCGGAAACATAAGCAGGGTCAGAAATTGGTTTGCTGCGGCTGCAGTTCACGGTGCACAACATTACTTCGTCAACCAAAATAATCTTTATCGTCGCCACGCCCTGTGTTAGAATACAAGAGCATGTGCAAAGCGACAGGCCGTCGCAGCCGGATACAGGGGGGTAAGCGGCTCAATGGGTAAAAGAAAATTTTTCAGCAGAAAAGACGGGACCTACCTCAAGAAAATCGATCCTTTCATGCGATTTTTTCCATATATTATGAAAGGTCGCAATGAGGCGGCAATTTATTTCAGCGAGCAAATTGATATCACCCAGCTGAAAGCCTGGCTGCTGACCCGAAACCGGGCAGCCGCCGCTTCAGGTGAAGGGGTGAAATCAACCTTGTTTCATGCGGTTCTGACCGCGCTGGTCAAAACGATCCATGAACGGCCGCAAATCAACCGCTTCGTCATTGGACGCCGACTCTACCAGCGCCATGAGCTTTCCTGCGCCTTTGTCATCAAACGTGAATTCAAAGATGACAGCAATGAAGAAATCGCTGTCATGAAATTCAAACCTGAAGATACCATCACAACCATCTCAGAACGCATTCGTGACGAAGTGCAGCAAGTTCGCCAGAAAGCACAGGAGGACGAAAAGAAACGTCACGGCATCGTCAACTGGTTCAACTATCTGATGAGCACGCCGCGTATTATCCTGCGTGGTCTGGTGCGTTTTCTTGCCTGGCTGGACTACCATGGCTGGCTGCCGGGATTTGTGCTGGAGCTTGATCCAATGCACAGCAGCATTTTCATATCAAACCTGGGCAGTTTGGGGATCGATGCCCCTTTCCATCATCTTTATGAATGGGGCACCACATCTATTTTCATGACGATCGGCGTAGCCAAAAAAATCCCGGTCGCAACCTCAGAGGGCGCAGTCGAAATCCATGATGTGATGAATCTCGCATTTACCATTGATGAGCGCATCAGCGACGGCTTCTATTTTGCCCGATCCATCAAAAGGCTACGTTACTTCCTCGAAAGGCCTGAGGAATTGGACAAGCCATCCGGAACACCTCATCACAAAAATGAGGATGAAACAGCAGTTTCGTAACATATGACTTGGCATAACCATCGGTTATGCGTTAAAATGAACACAAATTATGGATACAATCAGGAGGAAACAGACATGGTTGTCACAAAAGACATGATTATTGGTGATGTTCTCAATATGGACCGGGGTACGATCCCCATTTTTTTCCGTAATGGCCTGCATTGCCTGGGCTGTGCCATGGCATCGGGGGAGACGATTGAAGAAGCGTGTGCGGTTCACGGTCTGGACTGTGATTTGCTGCTCGATGAGCTGAACAATTTCTTCGAAGTCAAGGACCTGCCTGAAGCACAAGTGTAAAGCTGCCGGTCTGCGGCTGGTTCGCTCAATGTCGTCACGACGCGCTTTATGCGCGTCGTTTTTTCTTTTCAGGCCAGATCAGACAGGGCGGCTTCATGGAACATGGCGCGATAGCGCGGCCAGACAGGCAAGTTACGGCCATAATGGACCCTGTTGGTCAAGAGGATAAAATAATATCCCCGGGAAGGGCTAAGGTAGAGCGATGTTCCGGTAAATCCGGTGTGGCCGCAGGCACCGGGACCCAGCAGCGGGCCGGCCAGCCAGTCTTCAGCACCGTCCCAGACAGCCAGCCCCAAGCCCCTGGCGTCGCCCTTCCCTGCGGTCTGGTTGACCATCATGGCTTCATAGAGAGGACGGGGCAAAAAATGGATGGGTTGGTTAAGCAGTGCAGCTGCGATACTGCAGCAGTCTTCCAAAGGTGCAAACAAACCGGCGTTTCCTGAAACACCGCCAAGAAAACGGGCATTTTCATCGTGCACAACGCCGCGCAGCCAGATTTTCTTATCAGGATCCCATTCAGTTGCAGCAAACCATTCGTCATCAGCTTCGCTGCCAGCGACCTGGCCGTCCAGGCTTTTACGTGGACAAAAACCTGTCCGGTCCATCCGGAGCGGGTCCAGCACCCAGCGTTGTGTCAACTGGTCAAGAGGCTCTTCACACAGCTTCTCCAGCAATTTCCCCAGCAGTATGTAGCCTATGCAGCTGTATATGACCTGGCTACCCGGTTTGGCTGCCAATGGTGACTGCAGGATCGTCTGCAGGCTGTGCTCAGGATCAGCATGACTGGCCTGCAATAGAAAGTGGGCGGCAAAGCCGGCTGTATGGCTGAGGATCTGAAACAACGTGATGCCGGCTTTGTCAGCAGGAACCTCCATGTAGCGGCTCAGTGGGTAGAAAAGGTCCAGACGGCCGCGATCAAACAGGCGCAGGGTGACGAGCGTGGTCGCCATGACCTTGGTCAGCGAAGCCAGATCAAAAAGGGTGGCCGGTGAGATGGCTGCTGCCGGCGGCGTGGCGGCTGTACTACCGCTGAATGCGTTGAGCAGCACCGCCTCACGATTGCCGACAGCAGCTGCCGCGCCAGGGAAAGCACGTA
>JAAYLM010000428.1 GCA_012521915.1 Oscillospiraceae bacterium
CTGGAAGACAAACACTATAAGCGTACCACTGATGATGACACCATTGACCTCTTAACCGGTATTGGTGAACCCCAGTCTGACTGGGCCTATGGTATTCCGGCCTGGGTGCTGGGCACCTGTGAGCATATCTTCAACACACCGGCTGGTTCAGTCAAACTTTATAAACAATACAAAGCCAATGAAGCCGATGCCTACGCGGCGCCTCTGCTGGCCTTCGCCTTTGACAATAATGATGTGTCGGTCGAACAGGCCCAGATCAAGACTGTTGTAGACGAATACCACATTGTGCTGATGCAGGGCCTCAAGGGTACAGCTGGCTGGGAAGCCTATTACAATGATTTCCTGCAGAAGTTGGAACAGGCTGGTATGGAAAAATACATAGCAGAGATTCAGGAGCAGGTTGATGCTTTTGTCGAAGAACACGAAGCCAAATGGTAAAGGCTGATCCAGCTTGCTTTTAATCATCCATTGTCCTGAAGGGGAGCGGCCATCGCTCCCCTTACCCATATGACCGCATCCGGTTGAATATGCTGCACCTTTCATCATCTGCCTGAGAACAAGGCACAGCCGCAAGGCACCTGCTGCGAACCTAAGGAGCACCACACCATGAAAGACATCCCCCGCTATGAGATTGACACGCCATGCCAGGAAGTGCCTGAATGGGCTTTGCTGGAACGCCGTTATCTGGAGCTGGCCGACACAGCGCCGGATGTACTGGCTGACTACCTGACACCTGAAGGAGAGATTATCTGGCCGACGTGTGTGCCGGATTTCCAGAGCAATGTCGACAACGCTTTTGAAGGCTTTTCCAGCTTTCCGCTGCTGTACCTTCTGGGCGGCAGTGAACACTTGCTGGCCTATGCCCATCGTCAGTATGACGCCTTGACCCGCCAGTACTCGCGTTACAAAAAACTCGGGATTGGCAGCGACCCGTTTATCACCCGGAAGACAGGGCGCGATACAATGCTGGTTGATGAATGGTATCCCGACCTTAACTGGATGCATATCGGCGAAGGATCCATGTTTCTCTATTATCTGGCATTGGCAGATCCCCGGAATCAAAAAACGAAAAACCGTGTGCTCAAGTTTACAGAATATCTGATCGGGGAGAATCCAGCCGGTTTTGAACGCAATTATGACCAGGACAACCGGGTGTTCAAAACATCAGACTTCGGATCCAATGGCCCGGCCTATGCCCGCTTTGGCAAACCCTATGGCTACAGTCACTGGATGGACACCTACGGACTGGCATTTTATGATGTCCCCGGTGTGACCACACTGCTGGATCTGAAAAATCCGGAAAATGCGAGAAGATATGGCGCCGTCTTTGGCGAACGGCTGCGCCGGGCGGACACTGTAACAAACATGCTGTCCACATCTTTGGCGTTATATGCGTTTATGTATACCGGCAGCCCCAGGTATCGGGATTTTGTCCTGGATTATGTGGGCGGATGGCGGGAGCGATACGAAAAGGGCAACGGTGTGATGCCAGACAACTGCGGACCGAACGGGCGCGTGGGCGAAACGATGGAAGGCCGTTTTTATGGCGGAACATACGGCTGGACGTTTCCGCACGGCTACTACTTCATTGAAGACGCCTTGATTATCGGCGGTGAAAATGAAGGGTTGCTGAACGGACGCCGTGATGCCCTGGACTGGGCTCGTGAGCTCTATACCAATCTGGTTGACCGGTATGGTATTGAAACAGATGAAAAACTTCTATTCCCGCAAAAATATGCGGAAGATGGTGCCGTTATTGAATATTACGCGCCGGAAGACACCCCC
>JAAYLM010000429.1 GCA_012521915.1 Oscillospiraceae bacterium
CATTACGTTTGGTCAATATTCTCAAGCACTTTGCATTCATTGCTTTAATAAATTCATCTAGAGTTAAAGTAGCTGAAAATCGCGGGCAAGAAATTGTTGAAAAAATATTTCAAAAATTGAGTTCAGATAACGGATACAAATTACTTCCAGAAGATTTTCAGAGTAATTTCTTTTTGCTAAAAAATGAAATGGACCCAAAAAGGTTGATTTGTGATTTTATTGCAGGTATGACTGATCGTTATGCGCTCGAGTTCTATGGCCGTTTGTATTCTGAAAATCCCCAATCAATTTTTAAACCCTTGTAGCAACGCATAAATGCACCAACCTTTTCAAAGATGCACCAATTTTGCTTCAAAAGCCAAACGATTATAAAATGGCAAAAACCATTATTTCGGGTCAACATATCAGAAAATGGCGTTACTCACCGCCCCATATCACCACCTGCCAACTCCAAAAAACCGCCAAGTCGCCTGATATCAGGGCTTTTCAGACAAACAAAAACCACCTGTTGATAAATTGGATTTTATCAAAAGATGGTAACTGTTTTGGTGCGGATGACTGGATTTGAACCTGCATGCTCTCGCACTGGAACCTAAATCCAGCGTGTCTGCCAATTCCACCACATCCGCATAGTATGCCCGGGACTGTATCCGATACAGGTGCCTGCAGATGCATCAGCAAACAGGCTCCGGACAGGATGGATTATATCACAGCCTCAGGAATGTGATCAAGAAACACCAACCTGCCTGCATTTTATTTCGATTCTTTACACAAGAAATGCCAGACACCCCATTTCTAACGCTTAGCTCAGCGGTCAATCTTGTTGCATTTGTCCGCCATCATTTCAGAAACAACGCTGGTTGTGGCTGTGAGTACATTGGGCAGTGTGACCAGGCGGGCGAGAACGTCATCTTTCATCACTGAAAAGGACAAATTCTCTTAGAAAGCTCAGCTTCCTCCTCTAAGCACAACCGCACAGCCCAATAAGCGTATCAGCGGATACAAAATTCTGGTGATCTGCTCAGCCAGCACCTCTCTGTGTGATGGCAGAATCATGATGTGTTTATCGTTTAGATCTTCATGGACTGTCCCGGAAACAAAGGCCAGTTTATGCCGCGAAAAACAAATGATGCCCATGACAATGACATGCAAAGTCAGCGTCTCAAAGGGTGGGTCAAACAGACGGTAGTTCAGGTGGATTGCCGTTTCTGCGTTATCTGCCACAGTATCAGCCTGAAAACGGTTAAGAAAGTCAACGGTCCCATCTTGCGTCAGCCTGGCTTCTGGCTGATGATCAGCGAAAAGAACACCTCCGGCCAGCAGGATCAGAAACAAAGCAGCGATCAGCTGTCTTCCGAGACTGACTTGTTCTGAGGATCTGCCTTTGCTTCCATACGCGTTATCAGACAGCAAACACACATCATCTTCTTTTCTCATCGCTACAAGATAAAGTACCGTCGAAAGGGTGATGCCTATGACTGCTTCTGCGATCGCTACATCGAATGCGGCATGTAATAGATAGACTGCTGTCATGTGTTAGTGACAGGGGTGTGGCCCGGTAATCAATCTGAATGAGCCTGTTAAGTCTCATCCTCCGGACTTCTATCCTCGTTTGTGCCAGCTTCTTGGCTGTTGCATGACGCCTGACGCCTGCGCTCGATAAATAGTGTCAACCTGCGGGCAATGAACAGAGACAGGCCAGTGATGGAAAAACCCACCAGCAAAGCCAGAAACAGCTTAAGGTATGTATCTGCCATGTCTATGTCCTCCCCGTACGTGCAATCGCCTGGCACATCGCACTGATGCTATGCTTGCTTACTCATCGAGGCGCAAAACACTCATAAACGCTTCCTGGGGAACTTCAACACTGCCGACCTGGCGCATGCGTTTTTTGCCTTCCTTCTGTTTCTCCAGAAGCTTCTTTTTCCGGGTGATATCACCGCCGTAACATTTGGCCAGAACATCTTTCCGGAATGCCCGGACTGTCTCCCTGGCGATCACTTTGCCGCCGATACATGCTTGTATGGGAATCTCAAATTGTTGACGCGGTATGTTCTCTTTAAGCTTTTCAACCATGCGGCGAGCCCGTGCATAGGCTTTTTCCCGGTGGACAATAAAAGATAAAGCATCAACAATCTCGCCGTTGAGCAAAATATCCAGTTTCACCAGATCTGATTCTCTGTACTCTGCGAATTCATAGTCCAGAGACGCATATCCGCGTGTTCTGGATTTCAGCGCATCAAAAAAATCATAGATAATCTCATTGAGCGGCATTTCATAATGAAGCATGACCCTGGTGACATCCATATAGTCCATTGTCAGGAAAGTACCGCGCCTTTCCTGGCATAGTTCCATGATGTTGCCGACATAATCCTTGGGTGCCATGACAGTCGCCTTGACCATCGGCTCTTCCATGTGATCGATGTCATTGGGATCAGGCATATTGGTCGGATTATCCAGCAGTGCCATTTTACCTTCCATATCATAGACACGATAGACAACTGAAGGAGCCGTTGAGATCAATGTGAGGTTGAACTCACGTTCCAACCGTTCCTGGATAATTTCATAATGCAGCAGCCCGAGAAAACCGCAGCGGAAACCAAAACCCAGAGCGGCCGATGTTTCTGGTTCAAAAGATAGCGCGGCATCATTAAGCTGCAGTTTTTCAAGCGCATCGCGCAGATCAGGATAATCTGCGCCATCGACAGGATAAAAACCGCAGAATACCATCTGCTGCACACGCTTGTAGCCGTGTAGGGGGCTTTCAGCCGGTCTGGATGCCAGGGTGACCGTGTCACCCACAGCAGTATCCCGTACATTTTTAATGCTGGCAACGATATAACCGACATCACCAGCCAGCAGTTCTTCACAAGGCTGGAATGCCCCGGGGCGAAAATAACCCAATTCAGTGACAATGAATTCCTTTTTTTTATTCATCATGCGAATGCGGTCTCCAACGCTCACTGACCCTTCCCTGACGTTGACATGAACGATGACACCTTTGTAGGTGTCATATTTCGAGTCGAATATAAGAGCGCGTAGAGCGGCTTTTTCATCACCCTGTGGACAGGGCAGGTACTGTACAACCTTTTCCAGGACATCATCGATATTGATGTTGTTTTTCGCGGAAATCAAGGATGCGTAAGATGCGTCAAGGCCGATCACATCTTCAATTTCATGACGCACCACATCAGGCTGGGCAGATGGAAGATCAATTTTGTTAATAACCGGCAGAATTTCCAGATTGGCGTCAATAGCCAGATAGACGTTAGCCAGGGTCTGGGCTTCAATGCCTTGGGCAGCATCGACAACCAGAATGGCCCCGTCACAGGCAGCCAGGGTCCGTGAAACTTCATAGTTGAAGTCGACATGTCCTGGTGTATCGATCAGATTCAGTGTATAGAACGTTCCATCAACTGCGTTGTAGGTAAGGCGTACAGCCTGGGCCTTGATGGTGATACCCCGCTCGCGCTCGATATCCATATTATCGAGCACCTGTTCCTGCATTTCCCGCACAGTCAACAGACCGGTTTTTTCGATCATGCGGTCAGCCAGGGTCGACTTGCCATGATCGATGTGCGCGATAATACAAAAGTTTCTGATTTTTTCTTGTCTTTTTGAAGACATCTGTGTTTATGGCCTCCAATATATTTTCACCGGTATCAAATTAATGATCCGGTATCGTGTGCTGTATCCGGACTTTGCCTGTTTGTTTGCCTGTTCAGGGAAACCCGAACTGGTCAAAGGGGTAGAAGCGCAGCAAAACCTTGCCTATGATACTTTTTTTGTGTACAGGTCCGAAGGTTCGGCTGTCCAGGCTGATTTCCCGGTTATCACCCATGATGAAATATTCGTCCTCCTGCAAGGTAACCTGTTCGTACATCAGGCTGCGAAGGCGGGTTACTGTGCCAGGTACCAGATAAGGCTCATCCAGAAGCTGCCCGTTGCGGTAAACCCCTTCTTCGCCAATCCTGATGGCATCTCCGGGCATACCGATAATCCTTTTGATGATGTTGGGGCCATCATCATGGCCGGCAAGCTCACGCGTGCTGATCGTAACGATATCGCCGTAACCAATCCCACCCCATAGCTTGCTTACTTTTTCCACCAGTAGCTGATCATCATGGTGTAGGTTAGGTGACATGGAATGGCCGATCACCGAATTGCGCTGAATGATAAAAACAACCAGTAGCAGCCCGATCAGGACGGCAATCAGGATATATTTCAGCCAGTCCAACAGCTCCGTCAGCCAGTCTTGCTGCCGTGCTGTGCTGCCTAGCCTGCTTTTTAGCTGTTGATCATTGTTGATCATCCCTGTTCCCTTCAACCTGCCGCAGATCAAGGTACAGCTCATCCAGCTGCTTCTGATCAACGATATTGGGCGCTTCTGTCATCAGGCAGGCGGATGTCTGCACTTTGGGAAAAGCAATGACGTCGCGTATACTTTCACTGCCGGTCAGCAGCATGACAATGCGATCGAGGCCATATGCCAGACCACCATGTGGTGGTACGCCATATTTAAAGGCTTCAAGCAGCCATCCAAAACGACGCCAGGCTTCCTCGTGGGACAAGCCCAGCAGCGAGAACATTTTCTGTTGCAAGTTCTGGTCATGGATACGGATGCTGCCACCGCCCAGTTCCGTACCGTTCAGTACGATATCGTAGGCTTTTGCCCGTACTGCTACGGGATCTGTCTCCAGCAGCGCGATATCCTCATCCATAGGACTGGTGAAGGGATGGTGGATGGCGACATAACGTCCATTTTCCTCGTCCTTTTCCAGCAAGGGAAATTCAGTAACCCAGACCAGACTGTAAACATCGGATGGTATAAGACCGCGACGTCGTGCCACCTCGCAGCGCAGTTCTCCAAGTGCGGTCGCAACAATGTCCTTCCTGTCAGCAATGAAGAGCAGAAGATCACCCTGATTGGCACCGCTGCGCTGACAAAGCTGCTCGAGCTGAGGTTCTGTGATGAACCGGGAAACCGGTCCACGCGGTTCATGATCCAGAGCCAGCCAGGCCAGGCCTTGGGCCCGATATGTTTTCACATAATCCGCCAGACTGTCTATTTCCTTGCGGGTCATCGCGGCACCACCGGGAACAGCGATCAGTTTTATGCTGCCACCGCTGGCAATAACACTGCTGAAGACCCTAAAAGAGCTGTCAGCAAAAAGGTCGGTCGCATCCACCAACTCCATGGCGAAACGCAGATCAGGCTTATCCGAACCAAAACGGCGCATTGCTTCGGCATAGGTCAGTCGGCGGATCGGCATTGGGATCTCAACAGCCATAACATCACGGAACAGACGCTGGAGAAAAGCTTCATTGACTGCCATGACATCCTCAGCATCAACAAACGACATCTCCAGGTCGATCTGTGTGAACTCAGGCTGGCGGTCCGCGCGCAGGTCTTCATCACGGAAGCAACGGACTATTTGCATGTAGCGATCGTAACCCGACACCATCAGCAGCTGTTTGAACAGCTGTGGAGACTGGGGCAAAGCGAAAAACCGACCGGGAAATACCCGGCTGGGAACCAGATAGTCACGAGCGCCTTCCGGTGTGCTGCGTGACAACATAGGCGTTTCGATCTCATAAAAGCCGGCCGTGTCAAAAAAATCTCGCGTCAGTTTGGTAATGCGATGGCGCAGCATCAGTTTTCGCTGCATATCCGGACGGCGCAGATCCAGGTAACGGTATTTAAGACGCAGCGCCTCATTGGCTTCGACCTTTTCTTCAATATAAAAAGGCGGTGTTTTGGCTTCACTGAGTATACGCAGCTCCTGAACCAGAAGTTCAAGGTGACCGGTGGGCATTGCCGGATTTGCCGAAGCCCTATGCTGCAGGACACCACGGGCTGCAACAACATACTCACTGCGTACCTGGGCACCTTTTTGCCGTACGGCTTCCGGACATGATTCATCGATCAGAAGCTGAATTTCACCGCTGCGATCACGCAGCGTGATGAAAATCAGTCCACCAAGATCACGCTGCTTGTGGCACCAGCCTGTCAAGACCAGCTCTGTACCCGTCGCCACATCAAGAATATCCGCGCAAAGATGTGTTCGTTTCAGTCCATACATATTTTCTGCCATTGTCGTCTCCCTTGCCTCTTGTTTATACAGTACGCGGCTGCAGAAGGTTCTTCAGCTGGTCAAGCGCCACTTCAATCTCCTGTCCGCTGGCAAGGTCGCGCAAGCGGCCTGTGCCGCTGTTCACCTCATCATCGCCCAGGACAAGCACTGCAGCAGCACCACTCTTGCCAGCGTATTTCATCTGGGCTTTCAAGCTGCGCCCCATCGTATCCACATCTGCATAGATGCCGCTGCGCCGCAAACGGCTGCAGAGCCTGGCTGCTTCATCAGCATGATTGCCGGCAACGGCGATAAACAGACGGGCTGGCTGCGGCAGAGGCATCTGAACTTCTTGCGCCTGCAATTCCATGAACAGGCGTTCAACACCCAGGGCAAAGCCAATACCCGGTGTTGCCGACCCGCCAACCGCTGCAATCAAACCATCATAGCGGCCGCCCCCGCAAATTGTTCCCTGGGTGCCAACATGGCCGGAAACAAACTCGAAGACCGTGCGTGTATAGTAGTCCAGTCCGCGCACAATACGCCGGTCAATGACAAAAGGCAGATCGAGCAGCCTGAGCTGGTGCTGCAGGCCATTGAAATGATCACCGCAGGTCTGGCAGAGATAATCCATCTGGGCTGGCGCGTCAGCCGTCAACCGGGCGCAGTTCTCTTCTTTGCAATCGATGATACGCAGCGGATTACGCTCAAAACGTTCCTGGCAATTGGCGCAAAGCTTCGTCAGATGCGGTTTGAGCCATGCTTTCAGGACACGATGATACTGTTCGCGGCACTGCGGGCAGCCGATGCTGTTAATGCGCAGGCTGGTTTCTTTCAGTCCCATCGTCTTGAAATAAAGGTCTAAAAGACTGATCAGCTCAGCGTCGATAGCAGGTCCCTCCGCCCCGATCGCCTCGCAGCCAAACTGGTGGAATTCACGATAACGTCCTTTTTGCACATTTTCATAGCGAAAGGCTGTAATCATATAGAAAAGACGAACCGGTGAAGGCCAGGAAGCCATTCCATTCTCGATATAGCTACGCACGACCCCTGCTGTTCCCTCCGGTCTCAAGGTCATGCTACGGCCGCCTTTATCGTCAAACGTATACATTTCTTTCTGAACGACATCCGTCGTTTCACCAACACCGCGCTGAAACAAAGCGGTTTGCTCAAAGGTCGGCAGACGTATCTCTTGATAGCCAAAGCGATGGCAGACCTCGCAAAAAACTTGTTCAGCATATTGCCAGGCCGTTGTCTCCGGCGGCAACAGGTCGCGTGTGCCTTTAGGCGCTGTAAATTTCATTGTCGCATCTCCTCATGTCTGACAGCATCGCAAAAGACGCCTGAGTTTACCCATTATACCTTAAAACGCGTCAAACTGATAGAGGAACATCGCCAGCACAGCTGGTCCGGCCGTTTCTGTGCGCAAGATACGCCGTCCCAGAGAAACCGGTTTTATGCCATGCCGGATCGCCTCTGAGATCTCCCGTTCCGTTAGACCGCCTTCCGGACCGATGATGACGCTGAAAGACCTGGTGGACGAATCAGCGCTGGCTGGATAACATGCATGACTGTTGGCATAATCGAGCAAAACGGTGCGAATGGATTTATCTCGTTCCATTTCCCAGGGAATCACAGCCAGGTTAACGGCTGCCGCTTCCGGCAAACAGACAGAAAACGGCTGCACAAGACGCACATCGGGTACAACACCGCGGCCACACTGTTTGGCTGCTTCTGCCGCGATACGGCTCCAGCGCTGCTGTTTTCGTTCGCGGTCATGTTCCTGGACACGGACCACACTGCGCTGGCATTGCAATGGCACAATACGACTGGCACCAAGTTCTACGGCTTTCTGAATGATCTGATCCATTTTGTCACCTTTGGCCAATCCCTGATATAGTGTTATGAAATAGTCCGGCTCCGTTTGGTTTTCACTGCGGCTTAGCACTTCAAGCAAGATCTGCCCGCCATTTATATGCCTGATGCGGCATTGCAGGTCAGTACCGGACCCATCACACATCTGTATCTGCTCACCAGGACGCATGCGCAGAACATGGGCAATATGGTGGGCATCTTCACCTGTCAGCATAATTTGGTTTTGTCCCGGCGGCACGGTGCTTTCGCTGAAAAAACGTGGCATAATCGCTCCTTGTTTGCTCTTATCCCCTATTATCTGACAGCAGGTCAAGTATCGTCAACCTGCAGAACTTGGCTGTTCCCGGCTGATCGCTTACAATATGGAGACAGCAGCGTTCATGCAGCAAGTTTATGAGACTGTGCTGCATGGCGGCGGGTACGCACGGCAGATTATCGGCAGAAAGGTTCTTATGCGCACAGAAAAAGACAGGCAACCCCAATTAGTCCATACGTTGCAGCCATCTGAGATCGTCCCGGTCTGGCTGAACTGGTTTGACCAGACAGGACGTGCTTTGCCTTGGCGGCTGAGCAAAGACCCCTATGCGATCTGGGTCTCGGAGATCATGCTGCAGCAAACCCAGGTGCAGACTGTCATCCCCTATTACATGAACTTCATGTCCCGTTTTCCTTCAGTGCATGCCCTGGCCGAGGCCCAGGAGACCTCTGTTTTAAAAATGTGGGAAGGACTGGGTTATTACAAACGGGCCAGGCAGCTGCTTAAAGCCGCCAGGCTGGTCGTTAATCAATATGGCGGACAGATTCCGGACACAGTGGATGGACTCAAAACCTTGCCGGGTATCGGCGAGTACACAGCCGGAGCGATTCTTTCCATCGCCTGGAAAAAGGCGATTCCGGCTGTTGATGGCAATGTGATCCGTGTTTTCTCCCGTTTAACAGGTACACCCTGGACAGGCAGCGACGCCAAGGACCGGCGTGAAGCGACACAGCTTGGCGGTCGATGGCTGCCCCCGGATCGTCCTGGTGATTTCAATGAGGCAGTTATGGATCTGGGCGCTACCGTTTGCCTGCCGCGGGGGCCACACTGTCAGGATTGTCCTCTGACGTCATTTTGGGTTGCTTTACGTGAACAACGGATCGTTGATTTGCCACTTCGAAAAGCCAGGAAAACTGTACCGGTGGACCAGCTGGTTGTGCTTATCCTGCATCATCAAGGCCTTTGGCGGGTGACGCGGCGTCCTGACCATGGGCTGCTGGGCGGCTTGTTCAGTTTTGACTGGCTGGCAGAGGGATCCAGTCCGACACAGTTGAAGCAGCTGGAGAACGATTATTCTGTTATCCACCTGCCGGACTGTACCCATCGGTTCACCCACCGGATCTGGAAGTTATCAGGATATCTGCTGGAAAGCAAAAGTAAAGCAGCGGATCAAATCGATACACTGTGTAAACTACCGGAACAAGAATCAGGCCAGCGGATGTGGGTTTCTGACGAGGAGCTATGTTCTCTGCCTTTCCCGACAGCCCTTGAGCCATATCGGCAGGCGGCTCTTGCGCATCGGCCAGTCAGTTCTGCAGAAATTCCTTAAGTAAAGCCGTTACCGCCTGAGGATCTGCTTTGCCTTTGCTGCAACGCATAACCTGACCAACCAGATAAATCAGGGTTTTTTCCTTACCTGACCGAAAGTCAAAAACCGCTTGCTGATGGGTTCTCAGTGTTTCAGCAACCAGCTTCTCCAGTTCGTCCGGCTGGTCGATCAAGTGCAAATCCTGTTTTCGGATATAGGCAACAGGGTCTGCGCCCCGATCAACCACAGCGATTAAAACGTCACGACCTGAACCACGGTTGATCCTGCCTTCAGCAACTTGAGTGACAATAGTGGCCAGGTCAGCGGCAGCAAGATCCAGATCACCTGGGTGGCATGATCTTTTTTTACAGATCTGCAGCAACTCACCCATGATCCAGGTAGCCGTTTCTTTGGCTCTACCGCTAAGCGCTGCCGCGTCTTCAAATAGCTTTGCCAGCACCGGGTCGGATGTCAGGAGATCTGCTTCATGATCAGTCAGGGCATACATTGCCCGGAAGCGTTCTTGCTTTGCACCCGGCATTTCCGGCAGTGAAGCCCTGATGCTCTGCAGCCAGTCTGCGTCGATTGGGATAACGGCCAGATCCGGGTCAGGGAAATAGCGATAGTCGCCCGCCTCTTCTTTACTGCGCATCGCTCGACTGGTGTTTTTGTCTTCGTCCCATCGCCGTGTTTCCTGCCTGACAGGCCGTCCAGAACGAAGGAGATCAGCCTGACGCTTGCTTTCACTGAGGATTGCCCGCCCGATCGCTTTGTAGGAGCTCAGATTTTTGATCTCAGTCCGCGTACCCAAAGAGGAACTGCCGGCCGGTCTAACGGAAACATTCACATCCGCGCGTAGTGAACCTTCTTGCATGCGGCAATCTGAAATGCCTGTGAATATCAGAGTACGGCGCAGCGTCTCCAGAAAGAGCAGTGCTTCATCAGCGGAGCGTAGCTCAGGCTGGCTGACAATTTCAAGAAGCGGTACACCACTGCGGTTATAATCAATCAATGTGCAGTCGTGCTCATCATCATGAATCAGTTTGCCGGCATCTTCTTCCATGTGAATCTCACGAATGCCAATCAGGCGACCCGAACCAGGCAGTCTGAGCTGACCGTTCTGTCCAACTGGCTGGTACCATTGAGTGATCTGATAAGCTTTGGGCAGATCAGGATAAAAATAATTTTTGCGATCAAAACGCGTCAATGGAGTGATTGAGCAGCCAGTTGCCAGACAGGCTCGCAAAGAATAAAGGAGAACGGTCCGGTTCAATACCGGTAGACTTCCGGGCAGACCCAGACAGACCGGACAGCACTGTGTATTGGGCGGCTGACCGAAAAGTGTTGGACAACCGCAGAAGATTTTTGTTACGGTGGCCAGCTCAATATGAACTTCCAGGCCAATGATGGTTTCATACGTCATGCTGTTCACCATGGTTAAGGTCTGTATTCGCCGTTTCCTGGTGAAATGATGTAACCTCCTGATAACCTTGTGCCACCTGTAATAGCATGGGGTCGGAAAAACGCTGTCCAATCAGCTGCACACCGACCGGCAGACCTTGGCTGTTGAAGCCGCAAGGCAGGGACACAGCTGGCAGTCCAGCCAGACTGGCCGGGATGG
>JAAYLM010000059.1 GCA_012521915.1 Oscillospiraceae bacterium
AAAGGAGGGTGAGCAGAATAATGATGAAAAATAAGTCTTCTCTGCAAACAAAGAAAAAGCGGCTTCCCTCAAAACTGAGGAAAACCGCGGATTTTTGGCGGAGGGTTAGGGATTCGAACCCTAGGTCGGCTCATCACCGACACGAAATTTCGAGTTTCGCACCTTCGACCTCTCGGACAACCCTCCAATATTGATTTTCAACATCAGGTCTCAGATATCCCTAGGAAAAAGGAGAGAACTGATGAAGAGAACAACGGTATTAAATTTTCGGACTTGTCTTGAGAAAACAAGTCAAATCAATGGTATAGGCTTCTATGTTAACACAAAGATACGACGCTTTCGAGTGCAGCGCGTTGCGGCCTCTTCGCTACTCCTCCGTGAGCGGCCGCGGGCATGAGGCACCTGGTCATTATAAATTAGGGTATGACCTAAGTCAATCGAGCGCTGTCAAAGCGGCGGCAAGCGTTTCAGGTCATTGCGCGAGGCGATATTATTCTGGTACAGACAGAAATCAAGGAACGATGCGCTGATACGCAAGCCCTTCTCGTCAAAAACCAGGCCGACCGGCCCACGTGTGCTTCCACGGCGGACAGCATCTTCAACATGGCGATGGGGGACAGCGGTTCCACCGGGAGCGTTATCACCGCTCTGGTGTGTTCCCAGGGTATCCTGATCATAATAAAGCGCGAACAACGGCATACGACGATCGTCAACAATCAAAAACGCGCCAAAAGACATGATCAATGTGTCCTGGTCCCAGTCTTCAACGTGCTTGACCAGGGCTGCATAGCGCTGGTAAAAGTGAATTTTGGCCTTGCGGCCCTGACAGTGCCGCCCGATGGTGGCCGCTATCACCCAGCTGTGGTAAGCCAGTACATCTTTTCTGCGCAACTGGTGCCAGATCGGGTGCCCCCCTCCCGGGTCACCGAAATGACGATAAATGACCTGCAAGTATTGTGTTTTCGTTACAGGATCGAGGCTGACGGCAAGCAGGCGGCTGACCATCTCCTGCTGCAGCGCGGCCGGGACCTGGGGCAGTGCCAGATCGAACAGCCTATGGCTCTCCACGTAAAGAGCAGCTTGGCCTTTAAGAAAGCATTGGCCGATCAGTGCACTGCCCAGAGGCTGGTCAGCGGCAATCGTGTACTGTTTGAAGAACTGGTCAAGTGAAACCTGCCGGCGATTCAGCGCATGGAGGAGATGGTCGACAAAACGGCGGCTGTCCGGAGCAGCCAGATAACTGATCAGGGCACGGGGGAGGAGTCTTCCGCGGGCTTGTTTGCCGGCGCGTTCCTGCAGCTGGCCGCTTTTCTCTCTGATTTCCAGGATGCCGCAAAGCACGGCCAGACCACGCCCTACGGGTAAAGAAGGAAAGTCTTGCTGAAAAACTGACCAGCCATATCGATAGAGCGAATAAGAAGCCCTCTCCCGGATGATAAGATACAGCTTTTCATGAAAATGGGCTGGAAGTCTGCCCGTTTCAGCCGTCTCTGCCAGCAGTGGGAAAATATAGCGCAGGTCCCTGCTGCTCAGGCGGCTGGCCAGATCGATGATCGGTCGACCGACGGCTGTTGTTTCTATGATGATGGCCAGACGGTCTTTTTCTTCCGTTTCGGCCTGTTGCAGCATTTCATGTGGTAAAGGCAAAAGCGTGCGTACACGGTCCAGTACGGTATCGAGTCGACCGATCTTACTGACCTGACCGTTGACGTGGTCCGCCTTTTCCGTGTTATCAGCCCGGTCATTCATGAGCCAAACTGTGCGCTGCGCTGAATGGCTGCCGGCAGCGCGTCCACTGCATCCTGGATTTCACCGGCGGTCTGGGTGAGCCGTTCAGTGATTTCGGCCAGGTTCTCATCAAAATGTTTGAGCGTTTGTTGTACATAGGTGCTGGATTCCTGAGTGAAGCCGGTCATGGTCTCCTGCAGGACTCTGTTCAGTTTTCCCAGCTGCTGGCCGATGGCTTCTGAGTGGGAAGCAATGGCAGCGGTTTCCTGCCGGGTCTCCTGCAGCATATGGTCCAGAGCGTCTGCCAGCTGGCTGCTGAAGCGGGTGGACTGCTCCTGCAGGTCCTGCTGGTGTGCTTGAGCCTCCAGCAGATGCTGGTCGGCTGTTTCCCGGATAAACCTGGCTTCCTGCACAGCACGGTCTGTAATGACTGACAGACCGCCGATTCCGTCGTTCATTTTAGCTGTGAGCCGTTCAAGCGACTGATCCATCGTTTTCTCGCTGTTCTGGAAGATCTCGGCCAGCCGAGTGGTCGTGCCGCTCAGTTCCGTCAACTGATCACGCACCGTGGAAAAGTCCGTGTGCATGCTGTCGTGTGCGCCGGCCATTTGCTGCAGAGACTGTCCAACATCTTCCTGGATGCTCGTTGACTGTTTCTGAACCGTATCCATGGCGCGCATGGCAACTTCAATATAATTTTTTACATCCGTCATCAATGAACCCATCTGGGCGATTTCCCGGTTGACTGGGCGCATATGGGCAGCCAGCTGGCTGGATAGGGCTGTGGCAAATTGGCCGGCCAGCTCCTGCATGCCGCTTTCCTGCCGGCGGGTTAGTTCTCCGGCCAGCTCCGAGAGCGCATGCGTGGACTGCTGCAGAGAAGGCGCGACACTTTCAGTGAGTACCTGCTCGACGCTTCGGCGGATCCCGTCGGCCATATCGCTTTCAGCAAGGCGGCTGGCCACTGAACTGAATTCCTGAAGTTGATGCTGCATCTGGTTGTCATATTCCAGATAGGCGTTAACCAGTGACGCGATCCCTGTCTGATCGTTAAAAACGGGCAGACGCCGGGAAAAGTCTGTGTAGAAACGGTCAAGTGATTCTTTGTGCTGGCGTATGCTGTGGTGGGTTGCAGCCAGCAGTGAAATGGATACAGCCAGTGCCGTCAGGACAGGGAGCAGGATTAGGAGCAGTGAAAAACCAGGATCAGCCACGGGCAAAGGTTGCTGGATCAGCCAGGAGATCACTGCAGCCAGAATGCCACTGGTCAGTATGTGGGCGGCCGGCTTGTAACTCAGGGCGCTGCGCTGGGCCGGAGTCAGCCACAAGGACAGAGGCAGGGCTGTTTTGACATCAGGCAGCCAGCGTCCCTGAAAGTGTTGTTTGCTGTCTTCTTCCATTTGTTCGCAGGCGGTCAGCACGGTTTGCGGGCATCGTTCTCCGGCTGCCTGTAGGAAAGGCGGCCAGTTATCCATGCCGCGACCGGATAGCTGCCTGATGAAGCTGCCAAGTTCCGCCAGCAGTCCGGTTAATGTCTTGTCGGCTTTGCTGAGCACGAGCCGGTCGACCAGCCCCAGGACTAAAAGCAGAAAGGGTACAGCACCGGAAACGAGCCAGTGCAGTAAATTCAGATCGGCCAGAGATGAGATGGCCATGGCCATAAAAGTGACCTCCTTGCGTCAGGGATTGAGCGCCTTCAGCTCGGGCAACACGAACAAACCATCTTTGCGGACAAGGCGGTCATCAAACCATATTTCGCCGCCGCCGTAGTCCGTTCGCTGAATGTTGACCAGATCCCAGTGAATCGCTGATGCATTGCCGTTGGGTGCTTCGTCATAACAAGCACCAGGAGTCAGATGGAACGATCCGGCGATCTTTTCATCAAACAGCGTGTTTAAAGCCGGCTCATGAATGCGGGGGTTGAAGCCCAGGGCAAATTCGCCGAAGAAGCGGGCTCCTTCATCAGTATCAAGGATCTGCTGCAGCTTGTCGCTGTTTTTCTCAGCATCAGCCTGGACAATTCGTCCTCCGCTGCATTCCAGGTGGATGTTCTGAAACTGCGACCCCCAGAACTGACTGGGTGTATTGAAAGTGATTTGGCCATGAACAGAGTCCTTGACTGGTGCAGTGAAGCACTCTCCGTCAGGCAGGTTGTATTCACCGCAGCACAACACGGCAGGAACACCTTGAATTGAAAAGGACAAATCAGTTCCAGGGCCGATAAGCCGTACGCGATCAGTCTTTTCCATAAGTTCTTTCAGGGGCGTAGCCTGACGCAGCATGGCGGCATAATCCAGGGCGACGGTGTCCAGCACATAATCCATATAGGCAGCATAGGGCATGTTGGCCCGCTGGGCCCTGGCCGGCGTCGGGTATTCGAAGAGCACCCAGCGGCGCTGGTTGATCACCAGATCGCGGAAAGGCTTGTTGTGTGACGCGACCAACTGCAGCACAGCTGGTTCGATCTGACTGAGTTCCGCGTCATTGGTGTAGGCTCTAATGGCGATTTCGCCGACCAGCTTCTCAAAACGCCGGATGCTTGCCTGAGCCATGTCATCAAGAAAAGCAGCGGACAAGCCCTC
>JAAYLM010000060.1 GCA_012521915.1 Oscillospiraceae bacterium
AGGTCGTGCTGCCTACAAACCGCCATTTCCAACTATTTGCGGATTATACAATAAGCCGACACAAATTAACAACGTAGAAACATTCTGCAATATTCCTCATATATTGCAGATGGGAGGGGCAGCATTTTCAAAAATCGGCACACCCTCTTCCACAGGAACCAAGCTTATCTGCCTGAGCGGAAATATCAGACAGCCGGGATTATATGAGGTTGAATTGGGAACCTCCGTCAAAGACATTATTGAGAAACTTGGAATGGGTGTTCCAAGAAACAGGAAAATAAAAATGGTTCAGCTTGGTGGTGCCTCAGGTCCTGTTATACCCGAAAGTATGCTTGCTATAAAGCTGGATAATCAGGACATGCAAAAGCATAACCTGAGTTTTGGGTCTGGCGCTGTCATTGTCATGGATGACCGGATTGATGTGTTGGATATTCTAAAGCGGATTATTAAGTTTTTTCATCATGAGTCTTGCGGTAAATGTACGCCATGCCGAGAAGGACTTCTCCAGATCCTTATTTTGCTAGACAGATTCATTGATGAAACTGCCAATGAGTCTGATCTTCAGCTACTGGAAATCCTTATCGAAACCATCAGCCTGACTTCCATTTGCGGACTTGGACAGGCGGCTCCGACGGCTGTTAAAAGTGTACTGGAATACTTTAGAGAAGAATTCACAGATAGAATACATACCACTGCCTCTGCCCTGAAGGGAGGATCATAAGATTATGGTAAACATAAAAATAAACAACAGAGAAGTTAGTGTTCCTGAAGGAACGACTATTCTTAATGCGGCAAAAGAAAATGGAATTACCATTCCCAATCTTTGTTATCATCCCGATCAGGAGATAAAAGCCAATTGCAGGGTCTGTGTTGTGGAAGTTGAAGGTGCGAAAACCCTTCAGGCTTCCTGTGCAACAGAAGTTAGAGAAGGAATGGTTATCCGTACGAATACCAAAAAAGTCAGACAGGCAAGAAAGGTAATCATTGAGCTGCTGCTTGCTAATCATGACTTAAACTGTATTGCCTGCAAACGTAATACAAAATGCTCATTACAGGACATTGCAGCCAGCATCGGGGTTCGCGAAAGTCCATTTACGAACGTTCTGATCAAACAGGAAATTGATACATCAAGTTCTTCAATTGAACGAAATCCGAATAAATGCATCAGATGCGGACGCTGCATACAGATGTGCAGTCAAGTACAAAGCCTGGCCATACTCGATTATATAGGAAGATCTGATTCAGTGAATGTCAAACCAGCTTTTGGCATGTATCTCAATAATGTTATGTGTGTCGCTTGTGGACAATGTTCCGCCGTCTGTCCTGTTGCGGCAATCACAGAAAAAGAAGATATTGAAAGCGTATGGGAAGCGATCAATGATCCTTCTAAAACTGTTGTCGTTCAGACGGCTCCTGCCGTAAGAGTGTCTCTGGGAGAGGAGTTTGGTCTGGAGCCCGGAAGCATTATTACAGGCAAACTGGTTGCTTCTTTAAGGGAATTAGGTTTTGACAAAGTATTTGATACAAACTTCGCAGCAGATTTGACGATCATTGAAGAAGGAAACGAATTGCTCA
>JAAYLM010000430.1 GCA_012521915.1 Oscillospiraceae bacterium
CTGTTGGGAAGTCCCTGCAGCCGGGCGACTCTCATGTTGGTCCAGATACTTGTGCCATCTGGACGGATAAAACGTTTTTCGAGGATATAATCCTGGATGTCGCCGTTTTGAAAGCGTTTGAAACAATCGAGATCTGCCGGTAAATCCTGCGGATGCGTGATATCAGACCAGGACACCTGATCGAGTTCACTGCCGGATCTGCCCAGGATCTGTTCGAAAACCGGATTGATGCTGTTATGACCGTATGCAGCTTCCAAGACAAAATTATGCCCCTCAACAAGGGCGATACCAATGGGTGCCTGAGTGAAAATATGATGATATAGCGTTTCATCGTAGGCAAGATTTTCGCTCAACGTCTTAAGCGTCGCTTGTTGAGACAAGGTATACAGCAAAGCAGCAAGAAAGAGGAACAGGCTGCAGACAACAACCAGGTCCGGTATCATCTGCCGATACAGTCTGGCCATCCATTCGGACGCATCGTAGTCGATACCGAAAACAGCCAGAACCTGACCATTGTCTGGATCCTTGACCGGAACCAGAGCACTGATCCATCTTCCCCAGCGATCTTCAACCAGACCAGTCAATACGGTCCGGCCGGTCAGGAAGGGTTGCTTGTAGATGGGATCCGCCTCCGTGTAGATCTGGCCTGGCTCAGCATAGTCTTTTGAGTCAGGCGGTTCAGAGTCGACCAGGAAAATGATTTCGTTGTTTCTCAGAGCCAGCAGGTAAGCGACATGAATGGGATTGGTCGTCCTGACCAGGCGCAGAAGATCGGTTTTAGCCAGTTTATATTCAGTGCTTTCCAGATCTTCTGGTCTGCCGGTCAGCGTGGCAACATGTTCCGGATGAATCATTACTTCCAGGGATTCGGCTAGAATTACGGCTTCGGAAGCAGCGATTTTCTGATATCGATTCCAGGAATAAGTCAGATAAAAACTGCTGAGTACCAAAAAAGCTGCAGCAAGGGCAAGCATGTTGGCATTGGGATGAAAGCGGGGTGTTTGGCGGGTCATCGGTACAGCTGTTGTAACGGGGTGTTCTTTCATAAAAAACTCCTCTGATGCAGGCAGGAGATCTGATCCTGTTCTTTTTTTATCTACTTGAAATATGTGTCATCATACTATTGTCAAAAGCAAACAGCGGCTAATGATGCTGTGAGCTCTGTAGATGCCGCGCCTGGATGTTCTCCGGGGGCAAGTTCGATAACCACAGCTCAGGTGATCATGCTTGCCCTGATAAACAACTTTCCTAAGATTTCTGCCACGGTTTCCCGCTGGCTTTGCCGGAAAATTGTTCTATGAATAGCTTAGCGGCAACCTGTCCAGGATGCAAGACCCAACGAATTTATTTTTGTGTAACCATTATATTGTTACAGTATATTCATCAGTTGATCTTTGAATCCATGTACATCCGGTGCTTTTCTGACAGGCAGGCAGAGCTGCGGTTACCGTGTTCAGGTCATGAAAAAGGGTATAATGAGAACAGGGCTAGCGCGTGACCGCACGAAACCGGAAAATCATGCCGCGTCAGGGTCATCTCGAAAAGTATCAAACATGCCGGAGGATCGTCAGATGAAGATAAACAACACAGCATACCAGCAAGCATCAACAGAATTTCATAGAATCAATCCGGCGCAATGGATCTGGGCTGGCAAAGAGACAACGGCGATCAACCAGTATGCTGAGTTCCGGCGTGATTTTTTCCTGGATAAGCTGCCGTCAGAACCTGGTATGCTGCAAATTTCCGCAGATAAAGACTATGTGCTC
>JAAYLM010000431.1 GCA_012521915.1 Oscillospiraceae bacterium
CAAGAAATCTGGAGGGATACCTGTTCATTGCGCCGAGTTATTTGTTGATGCTTCTGTTCTCGGCGCTGCCCATTTTGTTCTCGCTGTATATTTCCTTTTCCGATTGGGATATGATCTCAGGCCTGGATAACATAAAGCTGACGGGCATAGACAACTACATCAAAATGTGGAGTGACGTCTGGTTCACCCAATCGCTCACGAACAATATCGTGTTCATGCTGGTGGTTGTGCCCTCCACGCTGGTCATTGCGCTGATGATGGCCGTCCTGATCAACGATTACGTCATCGGAAAAGACTTCGTGCGGCTAAGCGTATTCCTACCGCATATCACGAATATCGTGGCAATTTCCCTGATCTGGTCAATGCTCTACAGCAAGGAAGGGCCGTTTGTGTATGTGCTCAGATTGATCGGCATGGAAAATCCACCCAATATACTGGCGGACCGTATGTGGGCGATGCCTTCCATCATGTTGATGACCATTTGGATGAACATCGGATACTCTGCGCTGATTTATATCGGCGGACTGCAGGGAATACCCCAGGAGTTATACGAAGCTGGCGACGTTGATGGTGTAAACTGGTGGCAACGGCTTAGAAAAATCACGATTCCGATGCTGTCTCCCACAACTTTCTTTTTGTTGATTACGCAGGTCATCAATTCGTTTAAGGTGTTCGGCCCCATCCAGATCATGACGCAAGGCGGGCCGGTTCGGGCCACGACGGTTCTTGTGTATTATATATATACCGCTGCTTTTCAATTCTACAAATTTGGATATGCCTCAGCAATTGCGATGGTCATTTTCGTGATCATTCTCGTTATTACGGCAATTCAGTGGCGCGGACAGAAAAGGTGGGTGAGCTACTAATGACAAAAAAGCAGAAGAAGTCAGCGCGTTATCTAATCACAGCGTTCATGGTGCTGGTTTCGATATCAATGCTAATTCCGTTTTTTTGGATGCTCTCCTCGTCGTTCAAACGCCCCGTTGATATTTTTTCGTATCCGATCAAGTGGATCCCGGATTACTTGTACCTTAATAACTACAAGTATCTGTTTGAGCGCGAAAACGTTTTGCTGACATACTTCAATTCCATCAAAATATCGTGCATAAACGTTGCAGGGGCGTGCCTCACCAGCGCTTTGGCGGCGTACGCTTTCGCCAAGATGAAATTCCGTGGCCGGGACATATTGTTCCTGATTTATATATCCACGCTGATGGTGCCGGTGCAGGCGACGTATGTGCCGAAGTTTGTACTTTTCACACAGCTTGGATTACGCAACACCCACCTAGCACTTATTCTGCCGGGTCTATACGCAGTGCTTGGCACCTTTTTGATGCGCCAGTATTTTATGCAGATCCCGGACGCGATCATAGAATCTGCCGCTATGGACGGCGCGACGCAGCTAACTATTTGGTGGCGAATCATGTTGCCCATGGTGAAGCCAGCGCTGGCAACGTTCGCAATCATCGTTTTTTCATTCCACTGGAACGACTATGAAAACCCGCTGATATTCATCAGCAACAAGAAGCTGTTTACCATTCCCTTAGCCTTGGCGAATTTCACGGACGAAAACGGACGAATGTATCATTACATTATGGCGCTGACATCCATTGCAATCGTGCCGATATTTACGGTCTTTCTAATTGGCCAGCGCTTCTTTATTCAGGGAATGACCGCAGGTGCGGTCAAAGGATAAATCAATGGGCAAAAGCATATGACAGCAAATACGGAATATGATGTCCTAGTGGCCGGCGGCGGTCCGGCAGGGTTCGCGGCTGCCATTGCC
>JAAYLM010000432.1 GCA_012521915.1 Oscillospiraceae bacterium
AAAAACTGGCAAAATGAAGAGCGTCTGAAACTTGGTGACTTATGGCAGCTTGAAGAGCGAGAAAAGGCCGGTGACGCTTGGCAGGATCCTCAGTTTATGTTTACCCGATGGAATGGATCTCCCTTTAATCCAGATGATTTAACGAGATGGTTTCGATCGTTCATTAAAGACAATCATTTGCCTGACGTTAGTATCCATAGCTTAAGACATACCAATGCAACACTTATGATTGCAGGTGGTACTGATATCAGAACAGTTTCCAAACGCTTAGGACATGCACAGACTAGCACTACGACTAATATCTATGCTCATGCGATTAAGTCAGCTGATGAAGCTGCAGCTCAAACCTTGGAGCATTTACTTGATCCACAACACCAGCATAATGGAAGAACTAAGACACAGTAAAATCGACGTTTTTCATCAAATGAGCCACAAATAAGCCACAAGTCAGATAATCAACAAGCATCATATAATATAATTAACATCAATAAATAACAAAAACGCCTGAATGATAGACGTTTCAAGCGTTTTCCATGGTGATCCCGATTGGATTCGAACCAACGACCTGCGGTTTAGGAAACCGACGCTCTATCCTGCTGAGCTACGGGACCCTGTGCAGAGATCATTTTAGGATATTAGGCAGATAGTGTCAACGGAGACGACTAATCATGGGATACTGACGCGAAGGGTGAATTGACTGCCGTTTTCAATTTCCAGATGACCCGCAAAGCGCTCCAGACGCGCGCGGATGCTCTGTAAACCATTACCTTCCCTTGGCAGTTGGTCAGGGCAAAAGCCATCGTTTGTGATTGTCATTTGATAACCTGCATTTTGTCCAGATGTAAAGCTAACGTTAATACTGGTAGCGCCGGCATGGCGTAACGCATTAGAAAAGGCTTCACGCAGGATTTTGATCCAGGTGTCAGCAACATCCTCAGCGGCCGGCAAAGAGCCTTCATAATCAACAGCGATCCCATATGATCGGTAAATCTGCACAAGCTGTTTGAATCGCTCCGTAACTGGCAGATCAGGTTCATAAAACAATTCCTGTCCCATACCGATTAGCAGTTTCTTCGTTTCATCCAGCAACACAGGATCAGGATCTTTATCAAGCCGTGTGAGTAAAACACGCATCAGCGACAACCGTTGGCTGAATATATCATGCAAGCGGGCGCGCGAATCAATTGTTGTTTTGCGGCGGGCATTGTCAACAGCCAAATCTAACAAACGTCGTAATTCTGATACATTATCAGTTAGTTTTTTATTATCATTCTGAATTTGCCGGGCAATGGCGATTTCTTTGCTTACATCATGCAAGTGAAGCTGACTGTATGGCTGCCGTCGATAAGAAAAAGAGTATCGGGAAAAATAATAAAAACGGTCGGATGGTAAGCGGATGACCAACCCATTCTGACTGGTGGTTTCCGTCACACGATTGGGATGATCAGACAATTGATTCCAGAGATGGTCAAATCGTTCGTCAGGCGACAGGTTCAGACTTTCGATTACGTCGCGCGCCTGCCGGTTGATTGAAATGGCCTGCCCGCGCTGACGGGCAAACAGCATCCCATCCGGCAGTAAATCGATGGCCTCCTTGATTGCCAGACCCGTGATTCTATTGCGCATGCCAAATAACTTTATTGCCAGATCAAAGAGGCTGCTCAATGCAATGACCAGACCGGCAGCTGCGAAGCGAAACACCAATAAGCCGTTCATCATGCGATCGAACACCGGGAGTAACAGCAACAGCATGAAAACCACCAGCAGAGTTCGCAGCTGGTGCTGTTTTGCAGACAGATATAAGCCGGACAGAACGGCGAACAAGAACATCGACCGCAAGTCACTACCTGGCAGCAGAGCGATTCCGAGAAAAAGATTGTCCTTAAGCGTAGCGATAAACCAGCTGATCCAGATTAAAATCAAAAGCAGCAGGCCTTCATTAATGATATGGATGATGTTGCGAAGTATTTCTTTCAAAGAAAGATAGAGTAAAAGACACTGTGTCAGCATCGCGAGAAAGTAGAGCGTAAAGAGAAGATTTAGCGTTAGATCGCTTGAGCCAAAAAGATCAATCATGCGACACCCCTTTCCAGCCTCAGAATCAGCCGCAAAGAAGGATCTTCAGGAATAATCTGCAGCGATAAACCGGGTAAATTCAGTTTGGACTGCCAAATCTCTGCGTGATTGATCATCTTTTCGATATAATCAGGCGGTAAGTCGCAAAGGCAAATGAGATTTTGATAAATATCCTGATCTTGTGCATGAAGAACGATCGTACCTTCGGGACTATCCCGCAGCAGTGAGAAACATTCACTAACAAAATCAAGACATAACAAAGCGTCAGTTAGTCTGAGCCAATCATTCAGTTCGCCGAAGAAGCCCGTTGATAGACCGTCTGATGCATGGTCGGAACATATTTCCTGTAAAGCCAGTGTCAGTACTTTAGAGGGCACCCTGCCATCTGCGATTGCGTTGATATGGATCAGGCCTACGCGCTTGCAATAACCTACGATGCTGATGATGTCCTGCAGCTCGGCCACCAAATCTTTTTTGGCCAGTGCTGTTGATAAACGCGATGCGCGAATACTGACTTCATTCAAACGAGGTCGAATTAATTGCTCCAGCTGCTCAAGCAGTTGGCGGCGTGCCAGAAGTTCCTGATGCATATTCTCCTGCTCGACTTGCTGCTTCAGCAGCTCCGCCTGATTGGCTAATCG
>JAAYLM010000433.1 GCA_012521915.1 Oscillospiraceae bacterium
GTACGCCATCTGCTGCGCTGACATGAGCGCAGCTGCTGACTTCACTGGTATGAAAATGCATTTCTACAACAAACTTTTTCATAAAATCACCCGATGGACATTGTAACATAAAATGCACGACACATACGGTGATACAAAAACAATATTATTTCGTGTCATGAAAAATCGGAGCGTATGCAAATGAAAACATTTGTCTTTGCTGGTCCGTGATCTGCCTAAGTGTTATCCGGATCGCCCGGACATCGAAAAAACATTCAGAACCTATACGCATCAACTGATTAAATATCAGACAGATAGTGGTATGTGGTGTCAAGAGATAACACTGGATTTGTCCTATGAAGAAACAACAGGAACAGGACTGATCTTGTATGGGATTGGTGCTGGTATTGAGGCAGGCATTCTGGATCGCGAGACCTATTTGCCTGTTTTCGAAAAAGGCTTACGTGGTTTGATGAAGGTCAGTATTACAGATGAATTTGCTATTATGAACAGCTGTCCGGGCTGCAATTGCCCGGGTGAAGGTGCAATGAAGGGGACGATCAAGGCCTATGTGACGCAAAGATTGCCTTATATTGACGAACCACACGGTGCTGGACCGGTTATTATGGCCATGGCCATGGCATCTGCTTTAGGCATTGAAGACATCGGTTAAAACGCAATTAGCCCACTGACTTTTCGGTGCTTTCTGCCATCGTGACCTTCAGGAAACTGATCTCGTCGAATAGCTTTCTGTTCCGCCATACCTTTTCAGCATCGGGTTCGCCCATCCAGCAAGTTGTGCAGTCATCATTGAGTATGAACTTGGGGTTAACGACCTTTCCCGAAGCACTCACTTTTTCCGGTCCATAGGTTTTCCCTTCAATGACTGCAGCAGCATAGCAGACACCCTGTCCGCCATAACCATGTGTCGCGATCCGGAGGGTACTTGGTGCTAGATCGGAATCCAGAAGAAAAAAACGTTCAAAGTAGGACTGCTTCATCGACACGCCTTTAAAGACACCCTGGGCTACGATTGTCTCCATGCCATTGCTTTCAAGAGAAAGGGTTGTCATCATGCTCCCATAGACATTAGGCAGGTTGAAAAGAATCCGCAGGTAATTTCCTGATGCTATTTTATCGAGCAAATTTCTCATATTGTCGATAAAGTCATTCAGTTTTATCTGGATATGATTAGGCTCAATACCTGGTCGCCATTGCTGCCATTTTTGCGCATAATCATCAGCTCTGGCTTGCAACTGCGCAAGAGCATCCTCAGGTCTTTCCTGAAGGCTTCGCTTTTCCAGCAGGTTCCTGATCATCCGCTTGATCTCGAAAACAGCCAGTTCGAAGCGCAGTGACAGAATTAGTTCTTCCACGATGTATTGGCCTGGTAAGGGTTTGATTTCAAGACGGTATCTTTCCAGAACAGACAGGACGAGTGCCTGACGGGCGTATTCAGAATAATCCAATCCCTCCAGATCAAAAGTCAACATGTACGCTTCACCGAAAGAACCCAGGTTTTTCATCTGATTTTCCGTACAGGTCCGGATGCTGTTAATCAGTATTTCATCCCCTGACCCAAGTAAGTCGGTCATGGCTTGTCTGAAACAATCAGCTTCCGCGGTTTGTCCGTCGCTTGCCCAGAAACGCCCGATGGAGGCAATGGTCGGCATAACCTTGTACATGAACCGCATATGCGTGACCCAGGTGGTCATAATGCCACCGAGGAGCTTTTTGCCATCTCCGGCATATTCCGTGAAGGTGCGACCGTTGGCAGTACTGTAAGTCGCTGGGGAGATCAGATAGGAAAAACCGAGCTGATCATATTTTTTCAGGGTATACTCCCTTTTTCGATTGCCAAAATGGCCCATTGAGCAGGAGACATCCTCTTGATATTGCCAGTGCGCCATGATGACATCGTTTGGGATCTTTGTCAGAATATCCGGATAATATTCAAACATGTCATCCCACATAATGACCCGGCGCCCGAGTTTCTTTCTGACAATATCGCAGCATGCTAGGATGAAACTCAGATACAGGTTTTCCTCTTTCTGAAAATTGAAATCATTACCCCGGCATTTTTTACAAAACCCGGTATCCCAGGCCTCGTCGCCGCCGATATGAAAATATCCGGAAGGTACCAGTTCCGCCAGTTCTTCAAGGTAGTTCCCGATAAAAACATAAATGTCCGGATTGGACAGGCAGAAATTACCGCGTGAAGCGCCCCAGTATCGTGATCCATTTTCGAGAAATTGTCTCAGCTCATCATATTTGAGCAGAGATGTAACGTAAGTCAGGTTGGTGGTCGGAATTACGTCAAGTCCCTTTTCACGGCCATAAGCAGTCATTTCCCGGATTTCCGCGGCGGTGTAGGCTTCTTCTTCCGAGGGGTACGGGTGGGATTTGATCTTGACGCGCCAGGCGATATAAAGCATCAAGGTGTTGTAACCATTGTCCGCGATGAAATCCATTTAGGATTTGATAAATGCCATGGGTTCCTTCTGGCGGTTCAGATCAATCTGGGCTGCTCTTATTTTGTATTTTTCAGTCATGGTCTTCTCCTTGATCGTTTTTGAAAGTGCTCACAATGAAGGATATATAAGGGTGTTCATGTGCATATGCGGAATTATGAAATGACATTTCAGAGTGTATCATCAAAAAGAAGACGTTGTTTTGGCCAGGAACAGGCAGGAATCCTGTCTCTTTCTGATTATAGAAGAAGACGATGATCTGTCAACCGCAACCATGCTGATGACAGATGTTCCATCTTGAATATTTCCTTGTTGCCTGCCGTGCCCGGTAGGTTAAAAAAATATATTGATTCATTTGTTTTAAGGTTTTTCCGGGAACAGAGAAACGGGTCATGGTATACTGTTAGAAATTAGACATGCGTTTGACTGAACCACATGGATAGCTTTTAGCCTATGGAAGGAAATGGAAAACCATGAAAAAAATCTGCACGCACGTCCATTCTCGCTACGAAAAAGGGATTACATGGCCACAAATGCCGGCGTATACCTATCCAACACCATCTGAATTGCGACCATTTTTTGAAAAGCTCAATATTGAACGGGGTGTGCTGCTTCCTGGCGTATCGCCTGAGGGGCGTCACTATCAGGTTACCAACGAGGAAGCGATACGGATCGTAAAGGAAAATCCGGATCTTTATGACTGGTTTTGTGGTGTCGATCCACGCTGGGCGCCAAATACCGCGGATGGCGACATGTCTTATTTCATCCGTTACTACATGGCTCATGGGGCAAAGGGCGTCGGTGAGGTGACGGCAAAGCTGTCCATTGACGATCCAAAGATGCAGAATATGTTTTTCCATATTGAGCAATGTGGCCTTCCTCTCGTTTTCCATCTCGGTACACCGGAGAGCCCTTATGGTATGGTGGATGAGGTCGGTCTGCCCAGGCTGGAGGCTTCTTTGGAACGTTTTCCGAAGCTGATCTTTATCGGGCATTCACAGCCTTTCTGGGCAGAGATCAGTACGGACTGTACGGCTGAGAACCGCAACAGTTATCCAAAGGGCAAGGTAACGCCCGGGCGCGTTGTAACACTATTAAGGCGCTATCCCAACCTCCATGCTGATCTTTCGGGCGGTTCAGGCTGGAACGCGCTGTCTCGCGACCCGGGCTTTGCTTATGACTTCCTGGAGGAGTTTCAGGATAGGCTTTATTATGCAACAGATATCGCTCAGCCCAAGTGGTCAGAATTCCTGTCGCTGGGTGCATGGCTGGATGAGGCGGACGCCCAAGGCTATATCAGCCATGCTGCTTATGTGAAAATCTGCCGGAACAATGCCCTGCGTCTTTTGGGGCGTGAAAATGAAAGAGAAGTATGACTCCCGGCACGAATATGGTAGAAGTTGTGTTATGCCTTATATCAGACAGAAAGTGAAGTGCACTTGAAATGAATCATTTGGGTACAATAAATATTGAAACAAAAAATTTGCGTTTGCGGCGGTTTACCAGCCATGATGCAACGGCAATGTACCATAATTGGGCGAGTGATGATAAGGTAACAAAATTTCTAAGATGGCCGACACATCATTCGGTTGAGGTAACTCAAGCAATCCTGAATGAATGGATCGGTTTCTATGAGAACAAAGCCTATTACCAATGGGCAATTGTTCTTAAGGCTTATGGAAATGAGCCCATCGGCACCATCAGCGTGGTTGATCTGGATGAAAAATTGAATAGGGTGCAAATCGGTTACTGTCTGGGCAGCCGTTGGTGGAACCAGGGCATCATGACAGAGGCTTTCAGGGCGATCATCCCGTTTTTTTTCCTGCAAGTGCATGTAAACAGGATAGAAGCCCGGCATGACCCCAAAAATCCGAATTCCGGCAAGGTTATGCTTAAGTGTGGTTTGACGTATGAGGGGACCATGCGGCAGGCCGATTACAGCAATCAAGGGGTGGTGGATGCAGCGATCTACAGTCTGCTGGCCGACGATTTTTTTACCAGGCCGGACGTCTATGAAGCAAAATTAAAGGGGTATATGGCTGAAAAACACATGAAAGCGGAGCACGTTCATTTAGAAAAGACCTGTCATTCTGTTCAGGAGGCAGCTGAGGCCGTTGGTGCCTCACCGGAAGATCTTGTCAAGAATATCTGCCTAATTGATGAGCATGGGGCTTTAATTGTTGCCATAGTGAAGGGCGAAGACCGTGTAAGCACGTCGCGGGTCAGTAAAGCACTGAACATCGAGCGGCCGAGAACGGCAACAGAAGAAGAGATCCTGCAGAAAACAGGCTATCCTTGCGGAGGTGTCCCTTCTTTCGGTTATGAGGCAAGATTCGTAATTGATCCGAAAGTGATGGAAAAAGACCAAATATATTCTGGTGGCGGATCTGAATACGCTCTCGTCAAGCTTTCCAGCCAAGAGCTTATCAAGATCAACCATGGGGTTATCGTCCGGGCCAGACGATAAAAAAGCACAATCGGAAGCAGCTTATAATTATTGCAAATCGGAGCGTGTTGTTTATGTGGCAGTGTCCAAAATGTGGCAGGATGTTTGTAAAAAAAGGCCAGGATCATTTCTGCGGCGACGCGCCTATGACCATTGATGACTACATAATCATGCAGCAGGAGTCTGTTCAGCCGCTTTTACGCCAGTTGAGAGCTGCCATACGTGCTGCCATACCACAAGCACAAGAACGGATCGCCTGGCGTATGCCGACCTTCTGGGACCAGCACAATATCATCCACTTCGCGGCTTTTAAGAAGCATATTGGCATCTATCCCGGCGATCAGGCGATTGTGCATTTCGCTGAGCGGTTGCAGGCCTTTAAAACAAGCAAAGGAGCGGTGCAGTTTCCTTTTGACAAGCCTCTTCCCCTGGCTTTGATCGCAGATATGGCGCGGTGGTGTTATGAAACAGGACATCACCATTGATGTACGGCACGATGTTCGCCGGAGGTATTTTTTATGCTATACCAAGTCGTAAGCTTCAACCAATGGTTGTATCCTGACGATGTGGTCGGGGAAAACAGTCGGAAAAAAGCAGAGCTTTGGTTGCCCAGAAATGGTTTTGCATCCTTTCAGGTCTTATTGAATGAATGCCCTGTTGGAGAAAAAATAACCTGCAGCTTCAGTGGAAATGGCCGTTTTTTCTCGGAGTTTTATCGTGCTGTTGATGTGAATGTAACGATGAACACGGGTGTCCACGGCTTCACAGCTGATTATGAAACAGCAAAGAGCTATGTGACCAGAAAAGCTCCTTTCAGAGTATATGACGCATTGGAACCGATCGGTGATATCACAGCTAATAAAGCCACAGAAGTTATCTATGTTTGCTATAAAGCGGACGCATGTGCTTTACCAGGGGCCTTCGTCAGCCAGGTAACAATATCCGTTGGATCTACGCAGGTCAATGTTCCCGTGACAATCAGAATCACGGATACCCTGCTTCCAGACGAAAGTCTGTATATCACCAACTGGTTCAGTCTGGAGAGCATGGCGAGAAGTCACGGGAAGCCGTTATGGTCCGAGGCACAC
>JAAYLM010000061.1 GCA_012521915.1 Oscillospiraceae bacterium
ATGTTATCTCTAGGATTCAATATTATCTCATTTTCCCGTTTCTCCCTTTAACCTGTCTTTTACAGTTTAACCACAAAAGCCCAATAAGCAAATGCATTCATAAAACTTGTAAACAGCCATTCAAATGCTTCCCGGTTTTTTCTGTCGTGTTTGTTTTAACCATTGTGCAGGGTGGTATAGTGCCGTGCAATAAATTCAGGGACTGGAGGCGATTATCTTAAATCATGACCGGTTGCTTAGAGCCATTCTGCAATTGTATCAATCTGAACTTGGTGATATGATTTTATCAGCGCGTACCTGTTGGTTATCAAAGAAAGCGATAGAACCGCCGGGTTTATGCCACGTCAATGCATAAGGGCTTCGCTGACCTCGATTCGGTGTGTTCGGACGCTGTCAGGAGGAAACCATGGACTTTGCGAAAAACCTGCCAAGCGGCATGCCTTCCATCAAAGCTACCGGAAAAACCGATCCCCCAGCCTGGGCGCTGCTTGAACGGCAGCTCATTGCTGTCATGAATGAAGCTGCCGGCGAATTCGTGCGCCGCTACACGCGGCCAGACGGCACACTTGTCTGGCGGGACGACTGGCCGGGTATGGACGGTTCGGACGATGCCTATGAGAGTTTCGGCAATTTTCCGCTCTTTTATGTATTAGGCGGCGCTGACAACATCCTGCAAACGGCCGACCGGGCGTGGGATGCTGTGACATGGCAATGGACCCAGTATGGTACGGTCGATCGTGAATTTGACAGATACTACGACTGGATGCACCACGGCGAGGGTTACCTGAGCTTCTATTACAACGGCCTGGCTTGCCCCTATCGCCTCAAGGATGTGCAGCGGGCACGGCGCTTCGCGGCTATGTATACGGGCGACGACCCCCTGGCACCTAATATTGACCGGGAGCGTCTGTTGATCCGCTCGCCGATCACCGGCAGCGACGGGCCACGCTTTGTCCAGACCCGGGAGGACTGGGTCACGCACCGGCCGGTGCTGGACCATTACCTGCCGCCCTTCGAGGATATTCCCGGCGTACCGGACGGTCCGGTGTGCCCATGGTCCGATGACGCCGTCTATGACCAGATCATCGATCTGATCAACAAGCGCATGGCCAGGGGTGACGTACCGCTCAACCTTAATTGTACAAGCCTGTTGACGCACGCCTTCATGCAGACTGGCGACGATCGTTTCCGTCGCTGGGTGGTGGACTATATCGACGCCTGGAACAGGCGGATTCACGACAATGGCGGCATCATCCCTGACAACGTGGGCTTGTCCGGCCGTATTGGAGAGTATATGGATGGCAAGTGGTGGGGCGGCTATTACGGCTGGCGTTGGCCGCACGGTGCCGTCACGGTGATTGAACCGCTGGTCAATGCCGGCTGCAATGCCGTGCTGCTCACAGGTGATACCCGCTATCTTGACATCGCCCGCTCCCAGATCGATAAGTTGTGGTCCCTGGGCAGGGAGGAGGACGGTGTTTGGCTGGTGCCTTACCGGCATTATGATGCCGGCTGGTGCGATTACCGGCCGATGAACATTCAGTGGCCGCTCAACTGCTATTTATGCTCTTTCGCGGACGAGGACTGGCAGCGTGTGGAACGTGTCATGCAGGCCGGGCCTCCGAAAAAGCAGGTCAATGGCCACATTGCCAAAGGAAACCGCAGCGACAACAACCAGCAGTGGGTTCACTTTATCCGCGGTGATAACCCCGGTTATCCCGATGCTATCCTCCGGTCTGACTACGACGCCGTGGCGGCCAGGATGGCAGCGATCCGCAATGATCAGGGTCCCGCAGCGGATTGGGATATCCATCACTGGCAAGATAAGAATCCGGTTATGTGCAATGCTCTGGCGCAACTCACGATGGCTTCGCCGCTGCACATCTACCATGGCGGTCTGATGAACGCCACCTTGCGTTGCTTCGACGCAGACGCCCGCCGCCCGGGCCTGCCGCCCGATGTGGCGATGCTGGCAGGCAGGCAGAATCGGGACCGGGTAGACCTGGAAATCGTCAACTTGAATACATGTCAGCCGCGCAGCCTGATCCTGGAAGCCGGCTCCTTCGGCCAGCATGCCTTCAGCAGCCTGTGTGATTTGACGGATAAGACTGAGTTTGCCGTGGACAGCCAGTGGCTGAGGGTGGATTTACCGCCGTCGGCTCACATTCTTCTGCAGGCCGGCCTGCGGCGCTATGTCCATACCCCGTCTTATGACACCCCCTGGCGGAACACCACCGATATTCCTGCCGAAATCAAGGGGCGTGAACCGTCGTAAAACTTGAGCCGGTTCACTTCTCAGCTGGTTGACTGGCTGTTTTTCAGCTTCCTTTTGTAATGGCGCAGCACCCGGAAGGCGATAAACACCAGAACGACGATCAGGATAACAGCCAGAACCGGTACGGCGATAGCGATAATCGATGACAATACGGACAAGACTGATTCGGCACCGGAAACAACCGGATTGGCTATACCGCCGCTTGCCACCGTTGATACACCATGCGCACCGTTGCTGATCAGGCTGGTAACGGCAGCGATGCCGCCGCCGGCGATGATGGCCAGTGTCCAGCGAAGCAGCGGGTGGATGTCCGTTATCACAGACGCAGCCACGAGAACACCTGCGATCACGCTGGCGGGGATGCTGATGCTGTCCAGCAGGTTGTCGACATAGGGGATGAAGTAAGCGGCTATTTCGATGACGGTCGCAATACCGAATATGATCACCGCCGGCAAGCTGGTGATCCAGGTGAAACCAGGTGCCAGCTGCAGGTAGCCGCTGAGGCCGGCAATGCCCATGACGAGCAGCGGGACAAACACCCTGAAGCCGCAGGTGGCGGCCAGACCGACACCAACCAGGATCTGCAGAACGATCTCCATGGAACCCTCCCTGCTTGTTTATCATCAGTTTATCATGATCAGATTATAGCACACGGAGCCAGTCATAGGCTTTGCCATCGTCTGTGCCGCGCCTGGTGGTGGAATCACTGATCCAAAAAGATGCAACCGCAGCGAAAGGACAGGAAAGATGAGATGCTGTGGCGAAGAAGGCGTATAATAGAGGACAGAGGTCACTGAAAAGAGCAGAATCAGCGACGGGGGGCGTGAAGGCTATAGACAGGCGAAGCGGCGGCGGGTCTAGGAAAAAAAGCGTGAGCGGTCCGGCATCGGGCGGCGGCATTTTCCGGCGCGGGTCCGGACTGAACACAGGAGGCAGGCCGGTTGGTGATTCTTCCGGTTACCAGGGACGCCGGACATCCGGCACGCAATATAGCAGCGGGCTGCCGGGCGGCACACGCGGAACCGGTAATACGGGATACCGCACCCCGCGCGGCTGCAGTCTGCCGTCAGGTAAAATGCTGCTGTTCATTATCGCTGTGGTTGCGCTGTTTTTTATCCTGCGCAACTGCACCGGCCTCTTTGGTGAACCAGCAGAGACTACCGGGTGGACGACTGCTTCAGCATATTCGCCAACGTCAACAGGCCAGACAGGGCAGACGGTTGACCCGGCAGAAGGCATCACGGAGCCGCGCAGCGCCCGTACAACGATTCTGGGCGGCAACCGCGACATCTTCACCATCATGGTTTATATGTGCGGCTCCGACCTGGAAACAGAGTCCGGGATGGCGACAGCCGATATCAATGAAATGCTCTATGCCAATATCAGCGACAATGTCAATATTATCATCGAGACCGGCGGGGCCAGAC
>JAAYLM010000062.1 GCA_012521915.1 Oscillospiraceae bacterium
GGTCAATCTGCATATGACCGCGTGTCTTGTTGTTCCTGATTCTCCGGATCAGACTCAGGTCTTGGGGATCCATGGTGATGAAATAGGCATGCGTCATGGGCTGGGGTAGCAGCGGCGCGAACTCAAACCAGCCATCGATCTGGCGTTTCCGGGAAAAATCAGGTCGATCTGTCACTTTGTCCGGACGTGTCATCGTGTTGTCATTATGAATGCTGTACTCGATCACCGACCCGTCTTCGGTATACTTCTGCGGCACAAACAAGGTGCCGTCCACATCCACCCCGCGCTGCAGCAAATTTTCGGTCTGCTCACGGATCCAGTTCATTTTGCCGGCATCACCGGTCAGCAGGCATTCGTGTTCAGAGGCAGTCGTAATAGCCTCCGCCATGAAACAGAAGCCATTCGGCCAAGTCCAACCGTAATAGCCGCCCCACCACTTCCCGTCCATCAGCTCGCCGACAACGCCATGGGGTCCGGCATTGTCCGGAAGGATGCCGCCGTTGTCAGCAGTCCTTTGCCGCCAGGCGCCTGCGTAGTTGAGGATCCATTTCTTATACTTTTCCTCCCCGGTATGCAGGTAGGCGTTCATCACCATGGATGTCGAAAGCAGGTTGATCACAGTATCACTTGATTTTTGCCGTGCTTTGACCATCGCGCCCATGGCTTTGGCTTTCTCCGGGTCTTTCAGATCGAACACGGTCTGGACCCCGGGTACATCATAGAACGGGATGCCATAGAAATCCATAAAGGGGGCATAGCCCCAGTGATCGGAATAACCTCCGTAGGCGGCTCCCATGCTCCCGGTCATGGAGGAGCGCATCACCTGGTGTTCTGCGTCGAAGTTTGGTTCGGTGATGGTTGGGTCTTCATTCAGGAAAAAACCGGCAAAACGCACCGCCCTTTCCCTGGCCCGGGGATGCTCCGGATCGGCCAGGTTCAGGTAATAATAAAACTGGTAGCCCTCGCCCTGGTGCATCCAGTCCGAGCGCGCGCTGTATTCTTTCTCCACAGCCTGGCAGCCGACACCGGATGGATAACGGGCAAACTGGCTGGTGGTCACCTCAAACTGCCGGTGTGCCAGCGCCAGGAAGCGTTTGTCGCCGCCAAGGATATAGAAGATCGGCCAGCTGTGGAAGCTTTCGTAGACATCATCCAGGCTGTTGACCCCTTTGCTTTTCTCAGGAGGGTCAGGCGGCCAGAGAAACTGTCCGTCAGGCTTCAAGTATTTTTCCAGAACCAGATCGATCGCGTCATTCATCGTATCGATCAACGTCCGTTCCAGATAAGCCCATTCAGGAAAAGAACGCTCCGGCTTTGTATGTATAATGTTGACGATTTTGTCTTTCTTCATAACTGTCTTCCTTTTCTTTTGTGCCTGCAAGCTTAAGCGGCAGAAACCAGAGCACTGCCAGATCCTGCACGGTACTCAGGCATGTGCCGGTTTTTCTTTGTCTGCCTCTTGCAGTTTATAGACCCTGATCGCATTACGGGCCATGGCCTTGTCCAGCACACGCTTCCCGTATTGGCTGAAAAAGCCATGGATGATCTGGTACTGGGCCGCGTAGTCGCCTTTTAAGGTGATGACCGGCCAGTCTGAGCCATACAGGCAGCGGTCTTCACCAAAGGCCTGGTAGACCTGACGCAGAACCGGTTCGTAAAAGGGCGGATCCAGGGGAACAGGTGTACTGTCCGGCCTGGCTATGACGCCGGACACTTTCATGCAGGCGTTTTCCAAACGGGATACCGACGCCAGAAAACGGATGTAATCGGGTTCCGGCTCGCCGCCATCGATCACATAACCAGCCAGATGATTCAGGATAAAGGTCACGTCGGGATGCGCGGCGATTAAGCGCGGCAAATCAGGCAGGTTTTTCCAGCTGCCCAGGATCTCGACGACATTCGCCTGTTTCGCTTCCATGTAACTGAGGTTGTCATCCAGAACCCCTGGCTCAGGCATATTCGTCCAGCTGCCGATCCTGATGCCCCGGAATTTTTCATAGGTGCTGTATTGATCGTAAATTTCCGGGAAACGTGCCGAACCCGGATCAATGAAGCCGATGACAGCCGCGATTTCCGGCACGTACCTGGTCAGTTCAAACGTCCAGATGTTGTTCTCGACTTCTTTGGCGCACTCAACCACAACAGCACGGTTGACACCGCTTGCTGCGGCTGCTTGCAGAAAGTCAACAGGCAGCACCTTGCGGAACAGTTTCGGGGTTGCCCGGGTCGGCCAGCTGACCCCTGCCCGGAAAACATCATAAAGATGAATGTGGGTGTCAATAGAGCAACTTTCCCACCCTGCGCAGCAGGTAGTCTTTTCAGGTGCTGCTGTCTGACAAGCTGA
>JAAYLM010000434.1 GCA_012521915.1 Oscillospiraceae bacterium
CTCTGTGACGTTTGTCGAAATCGATGACAGGAGGTGTTGCTTTTATGAATCTGTGCCGCCGGATTAAAGCGTGGCGCTTTTTGACAGGGCTGATTGTCCTTGGTTTTTTGCTTGTATCATCAGGGGCTTGCGCACGCGAAGCGGAAACGACAGGATCAACGACCACCGGCACTAGTGTGCCTGCGACCGAAACAAAAGCAACGACAGAGGCACTCAGAGAACCTCTGGATGTGTTTCATTTATATGCACAGGCCTGGGAACGCGGCGATTATGCCTCAATGTATGCCCTGTCTGAAGCTTCACTGAAGGAACGACTTGACGAAAGCAGCTTTGTCCAGCGGTATGAGAACATCTTTCAAGGGATTGAGGCAACAAATCTGGTGGTTAAAGAAGTTGAAAGCCAGCAAGGCAACCCGGCTCTGGACCGTCTGGATGAAAACACCGCGCTTATATCTTTCCAGGTCAGCATGGATACCCTGGCCGGACCGGTTGTCCTTGATGACTACCAGATGAGGCTGGTGCGGGAATCCGTTGGAGACCAGCTCGATTGGCGTGTCAGCTGGCAGGATGAGCTGATATTTCCCGATATGGGCAGCCAGGACAAGGTGCAGGCCAGGATCCTCTTCCCTCGGCGCGGTCAGCTTTATGACCGTTATGGTCGCGGGCTGGCTGTTAATGGTGAGCTGATCACCATTGGTATCGCTCCTGGCAAATTCGAAGCAGCAAAAGATGAGGCCATTCCTGAAATGGCAGAAATCCTGGGAATATCTGAAGAACGCATCAGGAGAATTGTTCAAGATGCCACCAACCCGGACTGGTTTTATCCTATTGTGACGCTGGCTTCCGATGCTAATGACCTGTCAGCCAGGCTTACTGCCTTTGACGGGGTTCTTTACCAGAAAACCGCAGGTCGGGTTTATCCGGCCGGTGCATCAGCCGGCCGGCTCGTTGGCTATATCGGGCCGATCACCGCGGAAGAATTGAAAAACCGGCCGGACCAGGACTACAGCACAACAGACATGATCGGAAAAATGGGGCTGGAACAGGTCTATGAGGAACGTTTGCGTGGTCACAAAGGCGGAGAGATCACCCTTGTTGACAGCGAAAGCGGTCAGCTCAAGGATGTCATTGCCCGACAGGAGGCTGTCAACGGTGAGGACGTTGCGCTGACCATAGATGTGAAAGCTCAGATCGCACTGGAAGAAGCCATGCATGCTGATGCCGGTGCCGCAGCCGCGGTCAACCCTTTGACCGGCGAAATCCTGGCGCTGGTCAGCACTCCGTCCTTTGACCCGAACCTTTTCCAGACATATGTGCCTGATGCTGTTCAGCAAACCTGGAATGAAGCCGAAAAAAGTGTTTTCATCAACCGTTTCAATACCACATATGCCCCGGGTTCTGTTTTCAAGCTGGTTACTGCGGCCATAGGCCTTAAAGCCGGCACACTGGATCCGGAGGAAGCGCTGCCCATCAGCGGCAAAAACTGGCAGCCGGACGCGAGCTGGGGCAACTACCAGATCACCCGGGTCAAGGACATCGGCCGCCCAGTCAACCTGGCAGACGCGCTTCTTTATTCAGACAACATCTATTTTGCCCGTCAGGCACTGCGAACCGGAGCTGAAGCGTTTGCTGCCGGTGCGGCTGATTTCGCCATAGGGGAAGAACTGCCGATTGCTTATCCTTTCAGTCGTTCCCAGTTGTCCAATAACGGGCTTTCCAATGACGTGCTTCTTGCCGATACAGCTTATGGACAGGGCGAAGTACTGGTCAGCCCATTGCATCTGGCGCTCATCTACAGTACGCTGGCTACCGAAGGGAACCTGATGAAACCGTCCCTGGAACTGGGTCTTGCCCAGCCGCAGATCTGGAAAGAACAGGCGATTGAATGGACTGATGTGCCTTTGCTTGCTGAGATGCTCACACAGGTTGTGGAAAATCCGGATGGCACTGCTTACACGCGGACACCCGCACAGAACCGCATGCTGGGAAAAACCGGTACAGCAGAGCTGAAAGAGACATTGGACGACACGGACGCTGAAGAAAACGGCTGGTTTGTCGCCATGAATATTGACCAGCCTCGCCTGACGATTGCCATGATGATTGAGGATGTTAAAGAACGCCACGGCAGCCATTATGTGGTTCCGCTTGTCAAGCAGGTCATGGATCAGTTGCTGGACGAATGAGCAGCTAACGCCGACCGGGGCCCCTTGAGCGTGTACAGGGAAGCAGATTTTTCAATAAGGACAGGACTGTCATCGTCCTGACGCGTGGCAGGACCTGCCTGAAGGAGAGCCGGTTATGGAACAGCCTGTTGAGAAAACCGCCCGTATTGCTTTTTTTGCCGTCGGACATGACACATACTGGCACCAGTTCCCCGGGCTGCTTGAATCCCTGATTCGCCACCATGCCACGGCCAGGCAAATGATCGAGAAAGAGCAGGTGGCCGTGGTCGACTATGGCATGGTGGACAGCAATACAAAAGCTTACGCCGTTCTGGAGCAGATGCAAGGCGACGCTGTCGATCTGGTGATCTGCAATATGGTCACATACGCGCCCTCAGCGACTTTTGCCCCGATTATCCGCAATGCCAGCGCGCCGGTTATTCTGCTGGCGCTCCAGCCGTTGGCCGGCATGGATTACAGCAAGGCATCGACCCGGATGCAGCTGGAAAACGACAGCATCTGCGCGGTCCCCGAGTTTATCAGCGTCGCAGAAAGGCTGGGCAGGCCGGTCCGGGATGTTGTGATCGGCCAGTTGACCGATGATCCGGCTGCCGAGGCCGGTATCAGCCGCTGGTGTGGCATCGCCAGGGTTCTGCATGCCCTGAAAGGCGGCCGTTTCGGCCTGATCGGCCATGTCCTGGAAGCGATGTATGACATGCACGCCGATCCAACGATGATCTCCGCCGCTTTCAATATCCATATACCCCTGATCGAAATTGATGATCTGATGCGCTGTTATCAGATGGTGACGCAACATGAGATCCAGGCCAAAGTCAGGACGATCCTGTCTTTATTTGCCACACCTGACCCCGGCAGCGACCCCATCGCCGGGAAGCTGACTGAAGCGGACCTGATGCAGGCGGCCCGGTCAGCGGTTGCCCTGGACAAACTGGTTGATGCCTATCAGCTGACAGGTCTGGCTTACTATTATGAAGGCCTGCCTGGCTCGCTGCAATGGGAATTGGCCGGCTCGCTTGTTGTCGGCAACTCGCTCCTGATCGCCCGCGGCATCCCCATGTGTGGTGAATATGACATAAAAACCTGTCTGGCTATGCTGATTATGGACCGTCTTGGCATCGGCGGCAGTTTTGCCGAATTCCACCCCTTTGATTTCCGGGAAAATTTTATTCTGGTCGGCCATGACGGGCCGCATCACATCAAGATCGCTGCCGGACGGCCGGTGTTGCGCAGCCTGCTCAAATACCATGGCAAACCCGGCAGTGGTGCTTCTGTTGAGTTCCAGATCAAAGAAGGCCCGATCACTTTGCTCAGCATCAGCCAGAAAGCTGGTGGACGCCTGTGTTTCATTGTAGGTGAAGGCACATCTGTACACGGGCCGATCCCGCCGACGGGCAACACCAACACACGCGGTTTCTTTGGGCCGGATGTGCGTCGTTTTGTCAAAGCTTGGGTTATGGCCGGTCCGACGCACCATTTTGCCCTGGGTATCGGGCACCACGCGGAGACAATTGCCATGATCGGCCGGATACTGGATATCGAAACGACCATTGTGCGTCCGTGCTGAACGAAAAGAATGATGGTATACTGTCTCTGTCGGCATCGGTCTGATTGACAAGAATTTTGATGTCAGCCACTGCCGCAGAATGTTACTAGGGAGTGATGAACCATGATGCAATTACCGGTTGCCCTGCAGGTGTACTCTGTGCGAGATGACGCGGAGAAGGATTTTTCCGGCACCATGCAAAAGATAAAAGATATGGGGTATCAGGGGGTCGAACTGGCCGGCCTTTACGGCCTGCCTGCCGCTGAAGTGCGCGGCGTCCTGGACCAGGTGGGCCTGGCCTGTATTTCGGCGCATGTACCCCTGGCAGAACTGCTGGCCGACCTGGAGGGTACGCTGGACCAGTATGTGGCGATCGGCTGTAAATATATTGCCATCCCCTACCTGGAAGAAGACATGCGGCCAGGCCGTCCCGGTTTCGCGCGTGTTCTTGAAGCGGTGCCCGCTATCGGCAGAAAATGCGTTGAAAAGGGTATGACCCTGTTATACCACAACCATGATTTTGAGTTTGTACGCCTGGATAACGGGGCTTACGGTCTCGATCATCTTTATGCCACGATTCCGGCCGATCTCCTGCAGACACAGCTGGATACCTGCTGGATCAATGTTGCCGGCGAATCCCCTGTCGCCTACATCAAGAAATACGCCGGCCGCTGTCCACTGGTCCACTTTAAAGATTTTTACATGGAAGGCCCCAAGAATGGTGAGCCGCTCTATGAGCTGATCGGTCTTGAAGAAAAAAAAGCGGCCCGGCAAGGCAGCTTCGAATTCCGACCGGTTGGTCACGGATTACAGGATATTCCGGCGATTCTCCAGGCGACTGTGGAGAGCGGCGCGGAATGGATTGTTGTTGAGCAGGACAACTCCGTCGGCCGTCCGGCGCTGGATGCCGCCGAATTGAGCATCCGTTACTTGCGGTCGCTGTCCTGAACACCCTGATTGGTCAACAGGCGGTCCCGCTCACCGGGGCGCAGGCCGTTCTGAGCAGATCATAACCCGCTGCGGTGCCGCAGCCACACATGCCAGCTATCAGAAAGTAAAGAGGTGATTTGAATGTCCTGCAAAGAACAGCGAACCATCGGCCAGCAGCCGCTGGCTGAGTCGGCCGGGCTAGGCCGCGCCTTGATCGGCGAGGAAGAAATCGCGGCGGTGACCGAGCTGCTGCGCAATCCGGAGCGACTGTTCCGGTACCGCGGTAATGAACCCACCGAGTCTTCCCAGCTGGAGAAAGAGCTACAAGAAAAACTAGGTGTCAAGCATGCCCTGTTTGTCAACTCCGGCACCTCCGCCCTGACTTGCTGTCTGGTCGGCCTCGGCATTGGACCCGGTGACGAAGTCATTATCCCGGCATATACCTATATTGCGACCGCTTCAGCGGTTGTCAATGCCGGCGCGGTGCCTGTGATTGCGGAAATCGATGACGCTCTGGGCCTGGACCCGCTGGATGTGGAACGCAAGATAACGCCCTATACCCGGGCGATCATCCCTGTTCACATGCAAGGGGTTCCGGCGCGTCTCAGCCTTTTGCGCGCATTAGCCCGCAAAAACAACCTGAAGGTGGTGGAAGATGCCTGCCAGGGGATCGGTTCACGCTACAATGGTGATTACACGGGTGTCGGGTCGGATGCTTTCGCCTGGAGTCTGAATTATTTTAAAGTAATCACCTGCGGTGAAGGTGGTGTTTTCTTCACCAACGATGACACGGCATTCCTGCGCGGTGTCTACCAGTCAGATGCCGGCACGCCCATGTGGGACAGCGGACTCAAAGGCGACCTGCATGTTCCGCCATTTTCCCGGGCGGGCTATCGGGGCAACGAGCTTAATGCGGCTGTCGCTCGCGTGCAGGTGCAAAAACTGGATGCCATCCTGGACCATACCCGCCACCTGAAGCAGACCTTGCTGACCCACCTGGCTGAACCGGTACACTACAGCCGGCAGCATGTTGATGACCCGGCAGGCGATTGCGGCATTTCTTTTGCCATGATCGCTGAGGACGAATCAGCTGCCCGCCGCCTCAGTGAAGGGCTGGCCCGTGAAGGCCTGCAAATTGGCACAGCATATAATGACGGTTTTCCGGATCGTCATATCTACACCTACTGGGATTCCATATTGAACAAGCGCGGCAGCAATCACTTGAACTATCCCTGGGGTGATCCCAGTTATAAAGGACAGGTGACCTACAGTAAGGACATGTGCCCACGCACACTGGATATCCTCAGCCGTTGCCTGCGCCTTGGTATTCAGTTGAACATGACGACGCAGCGCATGCAGGAAATCGCCGAGATCATCAACCGGGTGGATCGCGCTCTTTAGCAGGAGAAAGCCTCCTGTTCCGGCACCATAAACGGCTGGTGCCGGAACAGGTTGCCAGAAAGGTTATGGCCATGATTTTTTTTGATTGTCATGCCAGTTATGGTTTTGCCAAAGAAGGCCTCTTCCCGGGAGCGGTCCACACCCGGGAGGACTTGCTTGAGGAGATGGACCAGGCCGGTGTGCGCCACGCGGTGGTCAGCCGTATTGAACAGCTGACCACATCACCGCAACTGGGCAACAAGCTGCTGGCTGATGACCTGGCCGGGCAGGACCGCCTGTATGGCTTGTGGGCCATTGTGCCTGTCCATACCGCTGAATTGCCTGAACCCGCGCAAATGCTGGCAGAAATGAAGCAAAGCCGCATCGTCGGGTGGCAGCTTTGTCCGGGTGACTTGCGCTTTTTGCCCAAAGCTTTTGTTCTGACGGAGTGGCTGGAACTGGCACAGCGCAATCGTGTTCCCCTGTTTGTCAACACGGCGCACGGTTGTGGCCTGGGTGACCTTGCCGACTTGCTTGAAAAGTTCCCGCAGCTGGTCGTCGTCTTGTCGGACACCAGTGTCTGGCCGGGTGACCGTCTGCTGCGGCCGTTTTTGGCCGCTTTCCCACATGTCTATCTTGATTTGACCAATCAGTTTACCGCCGGAGGACTGGCGTCGCTTGTCAAGCAGTATGGCGCGGGCCGCCTGCTCTATGGCAGTGGCTTTCCCCAGAGCTATCTTGGGGCCAATATGCTGCTTGTCAGGCACGCCGCCATCAGTGAGGCCGATAAGGCAGCCATCGCTTCGGGCAACCTTATGCGCCTGATAGGGGAGATCAACTATGATCAACCGTGATTCTGAACTGGCCGGACGCTTCTGGGAAAACAGCCGGGTACCGGATTGCCCCATTTTGGATTTTCATGCGCATATGGGCCCTTTTTATGGCGGCTATCTGCCTGTTGATACGGCAGAGACGATGGTTGGCGCCATGGACGAGGCCGGCGTTGCCCTGACCTGTTTTGTCAGCCATAACGCGCTGTACGCGCCGGCAACCGGGCGCAGCGAAGACCTTTCAGCTGCTTTGCGCTTTCCTGATCGCCTCAAAGCCTACCATATTGTCTGCAGTCACGCCTTGTGCCCTGAAGAAGATCTGCAGCGCATCAGGGAAAACCGGGCGGCATATGTTGGGTTCAAGTTCCATCCCAGCACGTACAAAGTTCCGCTCTCCGCGGCGCAGCATCGGCCTTACTGGGCATTCGCCAATGAGAACCGCTTGCTGGTTCTTTCGCACACATGGGGCGGCAGCCAGTACGATGGGCCGGAAGAGGCAGAGAAAATCCTAAGGGAATATCCGGATCTGGTTTTACTGGCCGGGCATTCGTTCCACGGCAGTTGGAGCGAAGCGGTCAAGCTGGCTGAGCGATACCCCAATCTGTACCTGGAACTGACCGCGGTTTTGGATGATCGAGGGGCCCTTGATTTTCTGGTCAGCCATCTGGGCTCAGAACGCATCCTGTTTGGCGTCGACCAGCCCTGGTTTGCCTACCACCACGGCATCGGGGCGGTTCTGTCGGCCCGGTTGACTGACGAGGACAGACGCAACATCTTTTACCGCAACGGCATGAAGGTACTGGCCCGCTTTCCCTGGTTCGCGGATATCCGTCAGAAAAACGCGGGCAGCCTGTCCTGACCATATCGGGCGGGACATGTTGGCTCATTATCATGGTGCACCAGGAGAAAAACAAGTGCCGTGGCAGCCAAACGACCATGAGGTGCCTTAATGGATCAAGAAGCAAAGGCCATTCTGACCAGAACAGTCCTGGAGGAAGCCGGAAGAAACGGTTGGCCTTGCTACCGCATACCCGGTATTGTCGTCACAGCTGCCGGTACTTTGCTGGCCTATTATGAAACAAGGCTGAATGGCCATGACTGGCATGCCAGGGCTATCGGCCTGCGCCGCAGTGCAGATGGCGGCCGGAGCTGGTCGGATCGCAGGGAAATAACCGGACAGCAGGCGGGACAGACCATCAATAATCCTGTCATGATCGCCATGCGCTCAGGCCGTGTCATTTTTTTCTACGAAGAAAACTACAAGCGTTTTTTCCAGCTGGTTAGTGATGATGATGGGCTGACCTGGTCCGTCCCCGTTGAACAGACGGATGTCCTGGCAGCTTTCCGGAACACATATGCCTGGACAGCGTTTGGCCTGGGTCCCTGCCATGGCCTGGAAATGGACAGCGGCAGGCTGCTGCTGCCTGTCTGGCTGTGCAATGGTGGCGGACGCGCGCACCGGCCATCGGTGGTGACAACGCTGGCCAGCGATGACAGCGGCAGAACCTGGTCTTGTGGCCAGATCCTGCCGTTGCAGACACAGACGGGTGAAACGCTGGTCAATCCCAGTGAGACGGCAATCGTCATGAGCCGGGACGGAAGTGTTCTGGCCAATTTACGGCATGAAACAGAGCGGCGACGCCGGGCACTGGCTTTTTCATGTGACGGGACGACAGCATGGTCGTCCCCTCGTTTCGCGGAAGACCTGCCGGATCCTGTCTGCTGTGCCGGTATGGTACGGATACCTGGTCTTTTTCGCTCCGGAGCGTCGGCATGCCTGGCTTTCAGCAACTGCGCGACAGAAGGCCCGGCCCGTGAAAACCTGACCATCAAGGTCAGCTGTGATGACGGCTTAAGCTGGCAGCCGGCAGGCCTGCTGGCCGGGCAGGGTGGTTATTCCGACCTGGCCATATCACCTGACGGGCAGTGGCTTTACTGTTTTTATGAAGAAAACCGAAAAATGGACGGCAGTGGTGTCCCGGCAAGGCTCACCCTTGTCCGTGTCAATCAAGCCTGGCTGAACCAGGCGATCAACCATGAAGCATCCATGGCACACGGTACCATTTCTGCCGGCGCGCCACAGACTTCAGACTGCTGAAGGCGGAAAGGAGAATCATCATGTACATTGGTGTGCTCAACCACCCGGATTCCGGCCTGGACATCACCTGTAGCTATCGGCACCGCGGTGCGGATACGCCACTTGAGCCGGATGTTTTTGAAAACCTGCCGTCTGCCGGCCGGAATGACACGTCTGAAAGCGGCAAGGCCAACTGGATGCTGGCAGGCGGTTATCTGCCGGACGGCGGCAAGTTAGGCTGGCACTGGCAGTCCTTGATGGATGTCGGGGTGGATCTTGTGTTTGCGTTTTCCGCAAGCTGTTACCTGGGTGCAGTCTGCCTGACACTGGCCGAAGGCGCTTTGGTCCAGTCCGTGGAAATCTTGACGGATACTGAAGAAGGCTTGCGGATCTGCGGCCGCCATGACGCCCGGTCCGGAGCTTCCTGCGGCGGATCCATCCAGATTAATGCAGGCGTTACAGCCAACCGGTTTATCATCCGCCTGCGTCCGTTGCTGACAGATGTTATCCTGACCCGCATGGCTTTGATCGGTGCCGTCCTGGCTGAGGAACCGCTAATCTATCCGACACCTGAACAGCAGAAGTTTAGTGGCGGTGCGCTGGACCTGCAACGCCTGGTGATGCTTGTCAAGCAGGATGACAACGCGGCCACCGATTTTGCCGCAACCCATCTGCAGGAGCTTTTAGTGGAGCAGATGGGCATGCGACTGCCGGTTGGCTCCCTGAACGAGCCACTGCCGGGCAACCAGGCCACGCTGGCCTTGGGTCTGGATCAGGCGGCACCGCCAGCTTCCTATGTGGTTGACGTTACAGAGAAGGGCGTGCTGCTGCAGGGTGCTGACCGCCTTTCACTGCTCTATGCCTGTGAGACCTTTGTTCAGATGGCCCGGAACGGAGCCATACCCCTGGGCAGGGTTTTTGACCAGCCCTATAAACCCCTGCGCGGTTTTCACATCGGCCTGCCGCCCCGCGAATCCTTTGGCTTTTTCCGGAGCCTGCTGCGTTATGTTCTGCTGCCGCTGCGTTACAACACCTTGTTTATTGAATTTGCCGGTGGCATGCGTTTTCAACGTCACCCGGAGATCAGTGATGCCTGGCAGCAGGCCAATCAGGCCGCCAAAAAAGGTGAAATACCGCCATTCCCGCACGGTGAAATGGTTGCCGGCGGCGAGCTGCTGGAGCAGGAAGAGGTGCGTGAACTGGTCGATTATGCCAAATCCTTCGGTTTTGCAGTAATCCCTGAAGTACAGTCGCTCAGTCATGTCCAGTACATCACCTATGCACATCCGGAGATTGCGGAGATCGCGGAAAGTGAGCACAGGGAAAAACGTGAGGATACAAGAGCAGCCGACCAGCCTCCCAGTGCTTTTTACGCCCATTCCTACTGCCCTTCCCATGAACAAAGTTACATGATCATCTGCGATATCATCGATGAGATTGTTGATGTCGTACGCCCGGAACAGTATGTTCATATGGGACATGATGAAATCTACCAGATGGCCATATGCCCCCGCTGCGCAGGCCAGGACCCCGCCGACTTGTATGTGAGGCATGTGAAGCGTCTTTACGAATACCTCAGGCAGAAAGGCCTGGGGATGATGATCTGGTCAGATATGCTGCATGCGACTGAGCGTTACCTGACACATCCGGCGGTCACCAGACTGCCCCGTGATATTGTGATGCTGGATTTTATCTGGTATTTCCATACAGATCTGGACATGGAAGACCATTTGCTGCCCCATGGTTACGAAGTCGTGATGGGCAACCTGTACTCCAGCCATTACCCCCGGTATGTCGCCCGGGCTGCCAAACCAAACATGACAGGCGGTGAAGTCTCAACCTGGTGCCGTCTGGACGAGTACAACCTGGCGAAGAAAGGCAAGATTTTCGACCTGATGTATTGTGCGGAGATGCTTTGGTCAGCACGTTACCGGGAAGAGGCGCGCCTGGTCTACACGGAGATCATTCAAAGCCGCCTGCCTGCCCTGCGAGACGCGCTGCGCGGGTTCGCCGGCCTAAAGAAAGCTGACAAGACATTCTGGCCTATGACCATCCCGCAGGCCGCCCGGTCCGGACTGCCCGGAGCCCTGCGCCTGTGGCTTGAGGATGCGGCTGAACCGCCCCGGTCCGGCATCGGCGAAGCGCTTTACCCTATCGATGCTTTTGCGCTGGATAGCGCGCGCCGCCTCAGTGATGAACCTTTGAACATTCCTGTCAACAACTGCTATGACCGGCTGGTCTTTCTGCACGCGACCGCAGATAACGCGGCACGGGTCGCCTGGGCGTCCCTCAACCAGGTTGGCGTTTATGTCGTGCGTTATGCTGATGGCAGCACACTGGACATACCCGTTGAATATGCCGGCAACATCTGGTACTGGAACAAGCGCTACGCTGCACCGATGCTGCATCCATATTATCGCCATCAGGGGTATATGGCCACGTACATGGCTGATCCCGTTGTTCAGGGGAAAACGGAAACAGGCGCGGATTTGCTGTTGCTGGGCTATGAGTGGGTCAATCCCTATCCAGACCGCCAGCTGGCCGGCATCAGTTGCCGCGGGTTTCAGTCCGCTGGTGCGGACATCCTCCTGATGGGCGTTTCCGGCGTACAGATCAATAAAACAACTTTCCCACCACGCACGCAGCGGGTAGACTTTTAAGCGCTGCTGATTGACAGGCCGAGGCGCTTGCTCCGCGGTCAAACAGCCTGCGTAGCAGGAGAAAGCGCCGATCAGTCTGTGGAAAGTTGTGCCAATAAAAAAGGTGACCTGACAGACAGAGCAGATACTGCATTTCATTTTGCCTTGCCGGGCGGTTATGGAACGGACTGAACCGGCAAAGAAGTTTGGAGGATCTGAAAATGACGCAATTTCCCCGTACTGAAGTGGCCGGCATCTCACTGCCGCGCCTGTTGATGGGTTCAAACTGGATTCTGGGTTACAGCCATACAAGCACATCAGCTGATGCCATGATCCGTGACCGCTATGCGACGAAAGAAGCCGTCGCAGAGCTGGTTGAGGCTTATCTTTCTTATGGTATCGATGCCATGATGGCGCCTTTTGCCGGCAACCAGGCTTTGCTGGACGGAATCAGGCTGGCTGAGGATAAAACCGGCCAGAAGGTCACCCTGATCGACACTCCGATCATCGATGTCGCTGACACACAGCAAGCCCGCAAGGCGGCGATGGCAAAAATTGAAAGCAGCCGTCGTTGTGGTGCCGACTTCTGCCTGATCCACCACTCCAGCGCTGAAAAACTGGTTAGTAAGCTAAAGGGGACTCTTGATCGTCTGCCGGATTATCTGGATATGATTCGCCAGTGCGGTATGATTCCCGGGTTGTCCGCCCATATGCCGGAACTCATCCTGTATTCCGACCAGAATGAATATGATGTGCAGACATATGTTCAGCTCTACAATTGTGCCGGCTTTCTCATGCAGGTGGAAGTGGAATACATCAGCAAAGTGATCTGGAACGCCAAAAAACCGGTTATGACCATCAAGTCCATGGCAGCCGGACGTGTTTCCCCCTATGTTGGGCTGACCTTTTCCTTTGCCAGCATCCGGCCTTGCGATATGGTGACGCTTGGCGCCCATACTCCGGCAGAAGTACATGAGGATGTGGAGATCGCCCTGGCGGCTATTGAACGTCGCTATCCCGTTATGGGCGGTCGCAACAGCCCGAACCAGTCAGCCATTCCCGGAGCAAGGGGCGGCGGTCAGGCCCGTTGAATGCCGGCAGGCATTGAAAGGGTTGCATAAATGTATGTTAAGATAAAGATGATTCTGGCACATACGGAAGTCAAACAGGCCCGAGCTGGCCAGATCAGGTGGATGACATGCCCGCGAAATTACCAGGATCCGGTAACGGAAGTGCCCTTTATTATGGGCTGAAGAGTCTGCAGCAGGAATACTTGCTACGCCAGCTGCTTGCCGGCATGGATCTTCGCTGGAAAAAAATCAACCAAAGCGAACTTACCTGCACCCTTGCCAGCCTGGTTGCTCAGGATACAGCGGCCATACCTGATGAGTTGGCAGCATCCATGGAGGAACCGGAGTCGTCCATCCTTCTTCTGGATCAGCTGTCCGATGAACAAATCAATACATTGCTGACAAAGATCCGGCAGACAAAGGGTTTGCACATTGATTTGAAAGCGGTTGTCACGAAGCACAACCGCAACTGGACTTTTCTCGAGCTTGCCGCCGAGTTGAAGCGGGAGCAGGTTTATATGCGGCGTTTCATGGCCTTGCGGGCCTTGGTTGGTAAAGGCGAGGAAATACTGGCAACAGACAAAACAGACGATATCCTGCAGGGTTTGCTTGAACAGGCCAAACAGCTGCTGGCCGCTGCCCAGTCTGGAGAGGAGATTGATCAGGATCGCTTCATGTCGACCGGACGTGAGCTGTCTGAAAGGCTACAGCAGCTGGAGCAGGCCGAAGACACGATAACCTGAGGGTTGTTTGTGCCAGCACACGCAGTCTGAATGGCTTGTTGACAGTAAAAATGCCGTTCGCTATACTTGCGGTAAGGTTTACGCAAACTGCAAAAACGACTGATCCGTGCAGCAGGAGGTTTTGATATGACCAGACCCAGAGCCGGTTTATTGTCCTTGTATGCTGAGTTGTACGACCAGCAGGACAGCCATGCCAAAGATGTGTTTACACCCTTTATCGATGATGTTGTTTCAGGTTTGACCGGTGCGGGGCTGGATATTCTGCGTGTTCCTGTCTGCATTTACGAACAGGATGTACGCCGGGCTGTCAGGCAATGCGAATCAGAGGGGGTCGACGGGATCATTGTCCTTTATCTGGCCTATCATCCATCCCTGGCATCTGCCCGGGTGCTGGCCGGCACCGCGCTGCCGGTGATTATGCTGGATACAACCGTCTGCCATTCTTTTAATGAAACCACTGATCCGGCCATGATCGGACAATGCCACGGTATCCACGGTGTCCAGGATTTGTGCTGTGTTCTGCGGCGGATGCATAAAAGCTATTTTATCGAAGCAGGTCATTATCTCCAGAGTGATGTCCTGCAAAGGACCGCAGGTGTTGTCAAAGCCTGCCAGGCCGCACGCTGCATGAAAAACTGTCGTGTCGGCCTGATCGGCGAACCCTTTAAAGACATGGGCGATTTTGCCATCCCGTTTCCGGAATTGCGTCAGCAGATCGGTATTCAAACCATAGATCTAAAGAAGGAAACAGTTACCAGCTACCGTTCATTCAACAACGGGGAGGCAATCTGGCAGCAGATCAGCGCGTTCCGTGCAACATATCAGGTTATGCCGGATGTCGACATCGACCTTTTGGAAAAAGCAGCTGAAAACCAGCAGGTGATCGCCCGCTGGATCGCTGATGAAAAGCTTGATGCTTTCACCTTTAACTTTCTTTCTTTTAATGGTGATACTGGTTTTGCGACCATACCCTTTGCTGCAGCCACGGATCTGATGGCTACAGGGACCGGATATGCAGGTGAGGGAGATGTGCTGACAGCCGCTTTATGTGCCTCATTGCTGAAAATGTTTCCGGACACGACCTTTACGGAAATGTTCTGTCCTGACTGGGCTGGCGGGCGTGTTTTTATGAGCCATATGGGCGAGGCAAACCGGAGGATTTTGCATGAGCCGGCGCTGTTGAGAAAACATGTGCCCTATGTGCCTTCCCTGAACCAGGGCGATCATCCGGGTGTCGCAGGCACACTTAAAGCAGGTAAGGCTGTCCTGGTCAATGTTTCACCTGGGCCGGAAAACCAGTATACGATCATCCTGGCGCCTTGCCGGATTGTGTTGCCCGCCGGGGAAGACCGCTTCGATGCTTCAATACGTGGCTGGCTGGAACCGCAGGACATGGCCTTGGAGACCTTCCTGGAAAACTACAGCCTGCTCGGCGGTACGCATCACAGCTGTCTTTGTTATGATGCCGACCTGAAGTCACTTGAGGCTTTTGCCGGTCTGATGGGCTGGCGATCCACGGTTATCGCAGGCCGGGGATAGAGACGGAGCCGGTATGGTCCGAGGTAAAGTAACCATTAAAGATGTCGCACAGGAAGCCGGGGTGTCCATCGCCACGGTTTATCGCGCTGTCAATGACAAGGGGCGCATCAGCACCCAGACACAGGCGCGAATTTTAGAAACGGTGGACCGTCTTGGTTATAAAGCGAACGCTGCTGCGCGTGGCCTGGCTTTACGCAGGCATTTTTGCATCCTGGTTGTCCTGCCCACAACACCACCCCTGTTCTGGGACGATGTGAGGAAAGGTGTGCGCAGGGCAGCAGCGCACTTGTCGGATTATCGGGTTGAGATTCTGGAATGCTATCATGACCAGGGTTTCATCGATGGCAAAAGCGTTTTGTGTTTTCTGGCAGGGCAGGCTGTGGACGCAATCGTACTTTCAATTGTGAACCTGCCGGAAAGCCAGGCTTTGCTGCAATACGCGAACGAACACGATCTGCCCGTCGCGACCATCAATGAAGATCCCGTCGGGCAGGAACGCTTGTTTTTTTATGGTCCGGACAATCGCCAGGCTGGTAGCATGGCTGCCGAGCTTGTTACCCGGTTTTGCAGCCGGAACAGCCGCGTCGGTATCATCCACACGCAGACAGCCTACGCCTGCAGCACACATGATTATCGTTGCCAGGGGTTTCTGGCTGATTACAAGGCAAGGCATAAAAGCCTTTCTTGTGACCTTTATGCCTGCACCGCGAAAGATGTGCCGCGCCGTCTGCTTTCCATCCTGCAGGAACATCCTGATACGGAAGCTTTGTATTTTGACCAGTATGCGACCCTTCTGGCTGCCTGTGAAACGCTGACGCGCCTGAAGATCCGTCCGAAAGTGGTGGGCCATGAGTACAACAGCTCTTTTGCGCCCCTGTTGCGCAATGGAACGATAACGGCTTTGCTGGTACAGGAAAAAGTCTGTCAGGGCTACCATCCGGTGATGATGATGTACCGGTACCTTGCCGGTCATGAAAAGCCGGCGCGATCGCATTATTATTCGAATATCAATATTATCATTGAGAACAACATGCGTTTTCTGCATCAGGATGACTATGGCTGTGGCTATGAATGACCAGAGATACAGGAAAGCGTAAAAACAGGAGGTGTGACCCATGGCGTTATTTGAAATGAAGGACGTTGACAAAAAAAGATACGCGTCCACCATCAACCATTTTCTACCGGACAGCATTTTTGATGTGCACACGCATGTCTATCAGGAAAAACCGCCGGCAGCGGGTGAGACAAGGACCGTAACCTGGCCTTCTCTGGTCGCGCGGGAAAACCCGATCGAGGATCTTGAAGAAACCGCCCGGCTGATGTTTCCCGGTAAACGCTATGTTCCGCTGATGTTTGGTTCACCGTCGCAAAATGTGGACCTGCAGAAAGCCAACGCGTACGTGGCCCAAGTCTCGCGTGAAACCACCTATCCTGCGCTGATGCTGGCCCACCCGGACATGTCCGCGGAGCAGCTGGCCAGTGGGATCCGGGAAGGCGGCTTTCTGGGGATCAAGGTCTATCTGACCTTCGCGCCGAAAGACATTCCTGTCAATGAGATCAGGATTTTTGACTTTCTGCCACATGCCCATCTGGAAGTCTGTGATCAGCTGGGCCTGATCGTCATGCTGCATATTCCCCGTTCACTGCGCCTGCGTGACCCGCTCAACATCGCCCAGATGCTGGAAATTGAAAAGAAATACAAAAACATCCATCTGATCATTGCCCATGTAGGCCGCGCTTATTGCCAAAGCGATGTCGGGGACGCGTTTGAGCGTCTTGCGAAAACGGAGCGCATGGTTTTTGATTTTTCCGCAAACACAAATGACTGGGTTTTTGAAAAACTCATTCAGGCTGTTGGGACCGACCGTATCCTTTTCGGCAGTGACCTGCCGATTTCCCGCATGCGCATGCGTCGTATTGAGCGGGACAGCATCTATGTAAATCTGGTGCCGCGTGGCCTGTACGGTGATGTCTCTCAAGATAAGAATATGGATGAACTTGACGCGCCGGAGTCTGACAAACTCAGTTTCTTCATGTATGAGATTATTGACGCGTTCCGTCTGGCCGCGCAGCGAACCGGACTGACCGATTCAGCTATTGAAAAAGTGTTCTGGAGCAACGCGACACAGATCATCGAGCAGGTCAGAGGCGGACTTGTCTGACCAGGGACAACCGGGTAAAGGGAGGATCTTTCCGTGATAAGCAAGAATGAAAAAATTAAAGTCGGTGTTGTAGGCGTCGGCCGCGGCAAAAGTTTCATGGGGCGTGCCACAGACTTGATCGGTATGGAACTGGTGGCCATCTGTGACAAATGGGAGGAAAAGCTGAACGAAGTCGGCCGGGAGTACCCGGTGGCGACCTATACAGATTATGACAAGTTTCTGGAACACGATATGGACGCGGTTATTCTGGCCAATTATTTCCATGAACACGCTCCTTTCGCCATCAAAGCGCTGGCAGCCGGCAAGCATGTCATGACGGAAACAGCCTGCAACGCCACCCTGGCCGAGGGTGTCGCCTTGTGCAGAGCTGTAGAAGCCAGTGGAAAAATATATATGCTGGCTGAGAATTACCCATATGTCGTCATGAACCAGGAATTGAAACGCCTCTATGAAGCCGGCGAGATCGGGGAAGCCCTCTATGCTGAAGGTGAATACATCCACCCTATGGAGCGGAAAGCTATCCTGCGTATTTCACCCGGCCTGGATCACTGGCGCAACAACATACCTTCCACCTACTATTGCACACATGCCCTGGCTCCCCTGATGTTTGTAACAGGGCTCGAACCGGTCGCGGTCAACGGTTTTTCGCTGGCTTTCCCCCAGTACACCAAACCAGCCAAGAAAGGCGATCTGGCTTCAGTGATCATCTGCCGTATGAACAACGGGGCTGTATTCCGTCTCGCCCAGGGCGGCCTGGGAGGCCACAGTGTCTGGTACCGTATCCACGGGCCATCAGGTGGTATAGAAACAACCAGAGGGCATGGCTATTGGGGCCCGGGGCAAGTCAGGGTGTGGCATGAACCCTGGATGCTGCAGCCTGGCCAGGTTGAGGAAAAATCATATGTTCCGGAGTGGCCGGACCATGCAGACCTGGCTAAGCAGGCAGGCCATGGTGGCGGTGATTTTTGGACAAACCTGCACTTTGCAAGGGCGATCCGCAGTGGTGAACAGCCCTACCTGGATGTGTACAGGGGTGTGAGCATGTCATCGGTGGGGATTCTGGCCTGGAAAAGCGCGCTGCAAAACGGGGCTCCCGTCGACATGCCGGATTTTCGAGATGAAAAAAGCCGCAAAGCCTATGAGCATGACAACTGGTCGTCATTGCCAAAATTTGC